>DAINOS010000109.1:0-765 GCA_036743855.1 Prevotella sp.
GGACTGACTACTGTGCCAATAAGGTGTATGAGAACGACACGCTGCGGATGTCGCTTTTCGATGGCGGGTACGTGTCATACGATGCCAAGGCGGACGGCTCGTCACCGTCACCTTCCTATCACTATTACATAAAGGACCACCTTGGCGACAACCGTGTAGTTCTGGGCGAGAGCGGCGAGGTGGAGCAGGTGAACCATTACTATCCCTTTGGTGGCTTGATGGGTGAGAGCGAGAACCTCGCGTCCTCGCAACGCTACAAGTACAACGGCAAGGAGCTTGACCGTACGCACGGCCTTGACTGGTACGACTATGGCGCGCGAATGTATGACCCCGCGTTGGCACGCTGGATGGTGCCAGACCCGTTGGCGGAGAAATATTATAGCGTCAGTCCGTATGCCTATTGTCACGACAATCCGATAAACGCCACGGATCCGGATGGCAGGGACGACTTTTTTGATGAGAACGGAAAATTCATCAAAAAGACAAAGACAGGTGACAATATCATGGTAAAGTCTGGCAACAACAAGTATGTCAACTTCACAAGCGTTGACTTCGGAAAAAGGCATGATGCGCTTATAGGTATAGGCAGTTATTATCTCTCACAGTTGGACCATGATTTCAATATAAGCGTTGAGCGTACAGGAGGTGACAATCCATTAGACGCGGGGGTGGCAAATATCGAGGGAACAGGAAAATACTTTATTCTTATCGATCAAAAAGGCAAGGTGAACCCAGAATATGACGTTGCGAGCAACTTCATAAGCT
>DAINOS010000109.1:833-8640 GCA_036743855.1 Prevotella sp.
GTGATAAAAGCACATGGGATAAAACATTCAGTGAAGTGAAGGTCGTAATGCTTCAGACCAAACATTCTTCTTGGAACAATGTTACAGAATCGTATGCCATGTCACAAGCAATCTATGCGGCTTCGCAGTTAAATAAAGCATTAGGAAATAAGCCATATGACAAATTGGTGGACAATTATATGGAAAAGCTGAACGATGCCTTTATAGGCCTCTGTACTTTCTCAATATATAATAATAAGGTAACTATTAGTAACGATTTCGATGAAGTTGTTGTATATGGAACACGAAAAAAATAAGCTAAACGGTGACTTTCATACGGTCTTTGCAATTGTTATCTTGCTATTTTTATTTATGTCGTGCAAATCCAATTCATACCTTGATTTGCTGACAGGGGGAAGTATAAGATACTGGCAGTTACCAGAGAGACGTTTTTACTTTTCTTTCGATAAAAAAACACGAAGAAGACTGGAATATGACACTCTTCTAAATATTAGCTATAATAATGGCTTGGAAGTATTATCAAAAGGGCAATGTTTTAGATTAAAAGGCAACCGTGTCTTTTTAAGTTGGAAAGTTCCTGGTTATACAATTCCGATAGATACTTTTGACATATTGGAAATTAGCGACCAGAAGTTGTTTATCCGGTGGACAGATGGAAACCTTGCAAGATATGTCATATATCACAGGAATAGAAAGTAATTGGCGTATAAGAAAAGTCTAATTCGTTTGGGCCTTGTGGAGCTACGACACGCGATACACGTATGACCAGATGGGCAACGTCCTGTCGCTCCGAAGGCAAGGGCTGCACGACGACGGCGCTTACGACGAGATTGACAACCTCAAGTACACCTATGACGGCAACCAGGTCGTGAGGGTGGAGGACTCGGCCATTGACCCCGTGTACAAGGACTGCTTCACGTTCGTTGACGGGGCTGATGAGGAAAAGGAGTACGAATACGATGAAAACGGGAACCTGACGAAAGATTTGAACCGCGGGATTTGTGGTATTGAGTATAATTGCCTAAATTTGCCGTCGAGAGTCGACTTCCTTGACGGGAGTCGCATAACCTATGTTTATGACGGAGGAGGACGGAAGTTGAGGACAGACCATTACGTGAACCCATTGACGGCATCGGTGCCGCAACTGGCATGAGGCACGGCGATGGCTCAGTTAGCAAGTGTTAAATTAATTTGTGCTTACAAATTTATCTAAGTCTATATACCACATGTAAACTTTTTATTAGTATATTTGCATATACTAATCAACTAAAACTATATCTAAAAACATATGCACTTGAAACAACTATTAATTACTGTGATAATGCTAATGTTTGCGGTAGATTCGTCAGTAGCCAGGAATATAAACTTCCGTGACACGATTATGGTGTCGTGTCTTGTGAACGATGACTTCACGGGAGGCATTGTCGGCAAGGCGACTGTTTCTTTTTATGACGATAGCGACAGCCTCATCTGTCAGAAAACGACAAGCACGACCACCAGTTTCAACAACAACCGCGTCTCTAACCTATTTCTTTTATTTCCTCGAAAATACAAAACCGTTAATGTGAAAGTGAATGCCGATGGCTATGAGGAATACTCAACAAAGTGCAATATTAATATTGGTTCACGAGAATGTTTTTACACAATACCCAGCATACACCTAAAGAAGAAAAACACGATAAAGGAAGTAGTGCTCGATGGTGTCACCGTGACGGCATCCAAGGTGAAGATGGTGATGCACGGCGACACTATCGTCTACAACGCCGATGCCTTCAAACTGTCCAACGGATCCATGCTCGACGAACTTATACGCCGTCTGCCGGGCGCGCAGTTGAAGGGAAACCAAATCATGGTGAACGGACGCTTTGTCAGTTCGCTGCTTGTCAACGGCACCGACTTCTTTAAGGGCAATCCAGCGGTAGCCCTGCAGAACCTGCCTGCCTACACAGTGAACAAGCTGAAGGTGTATGAGAAGAAGGACGAGATGGTTGCACTCATGGGAGACAAAAGCCGAACGGGCGAGTTGCCGCTCGTCATGGATGTGAACCTGAAGCGTCAGTATATGAAAGGCGTGCTTGCCAATGCCGACCTGGGCTACGGCACTCACGACCGCTGGATGACACGCCTCTTCGCCCTGCGCTACACCAAGGCTTCCAGAATAGGTATGTTCGCCAACCTCAACAATGTCAACGACACACGCTCGCCGGGTATCAACGGCGATTGGAACCCCACGCAACAGTCCGATGGACTCACCACGCAGCGGTCGTTAGGCTTGGACTACCAGATTGCCAACTCCGACAAGACATTCCTGCTAAACGGCAACACCACTGTAGAGCACAACAGCGTGAGCAAGGAGCAGATACAGTCGAGCGAGCGTTTCCTCGAAGGCGGCAACACATTTGGACGCCTCCGCAACAACGAGCGCAACAGCACGACGCTCGTCAAAAGCAGCAACACTATAGAGCAAAGAGGCGACAAAGCGTCGTTTTATATCTATCCTGAATTTGTGTATTACAACAACCGCACAAGTGGATTGGCACAAAGCGCAAACTTCTCCGTCGCCCCCAACGACAGCTATCGTGGCGCCGCGCTCGATTCCTTATTTGCATCTCCTGCAAGCAAGCGTCTACAGGACGCCTTGATGAACCGTCTTGGCAACAGCCAGCTCAACCGTTGGCATTTCTACGATGGCAAGGTGAGCGGTATGGCATTCTTCAATATACCGAGAACTCCCGATCGTATAGAGATACAGACCGACAACCATATAAACAGCAGCAAGCACAGGAATTCCTCGATATACGATCTTGCCTACAACGACGGCACACGCGACTTCCGCAACAAGCATAACGACCAATGGGCTACCGACTTCAAGACAGAATGGGAAGCTCGTTTTTGGTTCAGCGGCAATGTGAACCAAAAATATTCGTTCTTTGCCGGACTGAAGTATACCCATGAATACAAGAAGGACAACAGCGACTTGTTCCGCCTCGACAAGTATGCCGAGTATGGAGCGGGCAGTAATGTCAGTGTTGGCTATCTGCCGTCGACACGCGACTCCCTGCAGCGTGCCATCGACGCCGACAACACCTACCACTCACGCATCTACAAGAACCGCTACGATCTGACCGGGCAGACATTGCGACTCAAGTTCCTTGGTATGTATGCTTACGTGGAGCCAGGATTGAACTTCCGTCACGACCGCATAGAGTACACGCGCGGAGCATTCAGCAAGACTGTCACGCGCAGCCAGTGGGCATGGGAGCCAAGGCTGTATATAGGTACTGACGATTGCCGACTCACTTACAAGGTGACTAAAGTGCAGCCCGAACTGACCGACATTCTCGACTTCACCACATCCGACGACCCACTTAACATTTGGAGCGGCAACCCGAACTTGAAGAATACCGATATACACCGCGTGGAATTCAATCAGAACATTCGTAAATACGACGAGGACTGGTACTGCAAGCAAAACATAAACATCAAAGCCTACTGGCAGGTGATGCGCAACGCCATCGGGCAGAGCGTCACCTACAACCGCCAGACTGGCGTAGTGCACACCACTCCCAAGAACATCAACGGCAACTGGAACGCCGGGGCATCGTTCGAGTTCACTGGCACCGTGGACAAGAAGAAGCGGCTGATGCTGTCGACAAAGACCGAGGCTGGCTACATGAACAGCGTCGACTACACATCCGTGGAGGAGATGTCGGGCATGAGTCCGCGCTCGTCGGTGCGCTCCGCGATTGCCAACGAGACGATGACGATCGACTACAGCCTGGGCAAGTATGCCTTCGGTGCCAAGTTCCGCGTGGCCTATCTCCATGCCGAGAGTCCGCGCGCCGACTTCCAAACAATCAACACCGCCGATGTGGACTATGGCTTGAACGCCACCGTGGAACTGCCGTTGCGTCTGCGCCTCTCCACTGACCTGACGCTCTACAGCCGCTACAGCTACAGCGATGCCTCGATGAACACCAATAACCTCGTGTGGAACGCTCGCCTTGAGCGCTCGTTCGGCAAGTTCATCCTCATGGCTGATGGCTTCGACCTGCTCGGCAAGCTCTCGAATGTGCGCAAAGTGATCGACGCGCAGGGACGCACCGAGACATGGTACAACACAGTGCCGCGCTACGCCATGCTCCACGTGATGTATAAACTGCATTTCAAGCCGAAAGCTAAGTGATGTCTAAGTAGACTAAAACCCTAATCCGTCAAAAACACACCCGATTATCTCTGCTCAAAAAGTTGGCAATAACTATTGAATCTTGCAAGCATGACGTTGCTGTTTAAGCTATTTTGTGTAACTTTGCGGTGATTATGAAAGGAAAACGTACACATATTTATATTATGGCTCTCGTTGTCTTGGTGGTTCTTGGCAGTTTCGCGATAATCAGTTTGGCGACATTCAGAGGAGAGGACACTGCACCGCAAGACACCACTGCCAGGCAACAGGTGAGGAAACCACGACTGGTTGTGGCGAAGAGAGACACCGTACGCAAGGCAACGGTGACAGACTCGCTGCCAGACTATGACCCAACCGTGAGAGGAACGCTTACCGACAGCTTGGGCAACCCCATGAGTGGCGTGGTGGTGAGCGATGGCTATACTTGCACCATTACCAACGACAAGGGAATGTATATCTTTATGCGCGACAAGAACGCGCGATTCGTTTGGTACTCCGTACCAGCCGATTGCGAGATTCCGACACATTCGGCAACCGACCGAACAGCGTGCTTTTACAAGCCATTGTATACAAAGCAAAACGAGTATAACTTTACCCTGAAGCGGTTGCAAGGAGGCACGGAACGCGACTACAAGCTGATAGTTTTCGGAGACCCTCAGATAACAAACGCTTTCAGTCCATATTATACAGGACCCGATGATAACCCAATACGGAAAAGCGACCTTGCCCGTTTCACGGATGAGACCATGAGCGACGTGAGGCAAACCATAGCCTCGTTGCCTGCCGCCATGCCCGTTTACGCCATATCCATGGGCGATGACGTGCAGTATTATGGTGGCTACAATGCCGGCTTGGAGCGTCAGATACGCGAGGCGTTGGGGTCATCACGTGCAACGGTCTTCTCCGTGATAGGCAACCACGACCAAGACGGTAAGAGCCTGTATGTGAGAAAGTGGGAACAGAGTTTCGGCCCTACCGACTTCAGTTTTGACCGTGGTGACGTGCATTATGTATGTCTCAACGACGTACACTTTTACCGTGGAATGCTCTACTGGCAGCCAGGAGAGTTGACGGCATCACAATTGCGTTGGCTCCACGAAGACCTCTCTTTTGCCAATCACGACAAGAAGGTCGTGCTGTGCTATCACATCCCTCTCACAATGGGCAATCGCCCACGTAGAGGCGCTTTGTCGCTAAACCTTGATTCAGAACCCGGACACTACACATCGTCAGTCTTCAAGCGAGTGCTGAATGAATTGAAGGCTTTTAAGGGTGGCTATGAACTCTTTTGCGGTCATACCCATTTCGCCATAAACCACGAGATTGAGTTTAGTGGCAGGCACATACTTGAGCGCTGTCATGCGGCAGCCTGTGGCAACATTTGGCAATCAAACATAAACATCTGCGGTACGCCAAATGGCTATTACGTATATTCATTGAACGGGACAAACATCACCGACTGTTATTATAAAGGTACATTTTGGCCAAGGTCCAGGCAAATGACATTGTTCAGGGCAACGACCGATTTCAATGGCGAGTCGTATGCCGCCGATTGGCAATTGCCCAAGGACAAGGGAGTGATAGTGGCAAACGTGTTCAACGCTGATTCTCGTTGGCGTGTCTATGCGATAGAGAATGGCGTTGAGCGCGAGATGAAACGAATAAACCACCAAGGACAAGACGCTTTCGCCACAGGCTATCATCATCGTTACTCGAAGTCGGTGAGCTACCAATTCGTGAGCAAGAAAAATGGCTATCTTATAATGAACCACCTGTATTATTATGTGCCACGCTCTGCCGCGAGCCGCATCATCGTGAAGGTAAAAGACGCTTACGGCAACACGTACACGTCTTCGACCGATGACGTGATAAGTGAGCCATTTTTCAATTTTGCGCATTATTATGATGAAAAACGATAATTTATCTGCTTTTCCTTTGTGTTGTCTATAAAAGGTAGTATCTTTGTCGCATAAATAATTAACCTGACAATAACGTAGGCCTGAAATGAGACAAATAAAGATTACCAAAGCCATCACTGCCCGAAACAGTGAGTCATTGGATCGCTACCTTGCCGAGATTGCACGTGAGCCAATGCTCACGCCAGAGGAGGAAGCCTCTCTTGCGCAGAAAATACACCTTGGCGGCAAGGAGGGCCAAAAGGCGAGGGACAGGCTTGTCAATTCCAACCTGCGTTTTGTGGTTTCCGTTGCCAAGCAATATCAGCATCAAGGCATTTCGCTCGTGGATCTTATCAATGAGGGAAACATAGGACTGGTGAAAGCCGCGGAGAAGTTTGATGAGACTCGCGGATTCAAGTTTATCAGCTATGCCGTATGGTGGATAAGGCAAAACATCATGGAAGCCCTTGCCGTGAAAAGTCGCATCATACACGTGCCAATGAACCAAATGGGTGTGGCCTTGAAGGTGAACAGGGCTACGGAGGCTTTCCTTCAGAAAACAGGGAGAATGCCGTCTATTCATGAGATTTCGGTCGAGACAGGACTTGACGAAGAAGTCATAGAGTCGGCAAAGGACGCCAACAACAGGCCCACGAGCATTGACGCGCCGCTTGGTGATGATAGCAGTGACAACACAATTGGCGAAATGCTTACGTCGGATGACAATACGTTCATTTCCGACAAGTCGGTTGATAACGCCTCGCTCAACAAGTTTATAGAGGATTTGCTCAAAGAAGTGCTTAACGAGCGTGAGCAGATTATCGTGAAAGCGTCGTTTGGCATAGGAAGTCCTGAAAAGAGCCTTGAGGAACTTGCCAGCGACATGGGCATGACAAGGGAGCGTATCAGACAGGTCAAGGAAAAGGCGATAAGGAAGATCAGGCACTCTCCTGCTGCTAAAATTCTAAAACAGTATTTGGGATGATAGCGATGAAACGCTGATATATGCACGTGGTGAGGTCATTGTTTCAGAAATTATTATTA
Source organism: Prevotella sp. (assembly GCA_036743855.1). GTDB lineage: Bacteria > Bacteroidota > Bacteroidia > Bacteroidales > Bacteroidaceae > Prevotella. Next base: position 7,962 of record DAINOS010000109.1, read on the forward strand.
ACTTTGCATTCGAGATAATAATTTTAGGAACAGGGGTACTTGCTAAACCCCCTTTAACAAAACAAGAAATGACAAAACAACCACGTGCTGAGGTGAGTGTGCTTTTCATGCTCTTCAGCGTATTATTCTGTGTTTGCCTTATCTTGGCAAACATACTCGAAACCAAGCAGATAGCCATAGGTCCTGTCAACTTGACAGGTGGCTTGATAGTGTTTCCGGTTTCTTACATCATCAATGATTGCGTGTGCGAGGTTTGGGGCTATCGCAAGGCTCGGCTGCTCATTTGGTTGGGCTTTGCCATGAATTTCTTTTTCGTGGCTATGGGAGCGCTTTGCGATTGGATACCTGGCGCGCCATATTGGAACAACAATGCTGGCTTTCATGCCATCTTCGGACTTGCGCCGCGCATTGCCGCCGCGTCATTCGTGGCATTTCTCGTGGGCAGTTTCATGAATGCCTTTGTCATGAGCCGAATGAAAATCCATGATCAAGGACGGCATTTCTCAGCTCGTGCCATATTGAGCACTGTGGCTGGTGAGAGTTGCGACTCCATAATATTCTTTCCGCTTGCCCTTGGTGGAGTGGTGCCTTGGGGCGAACTGCCAAGTCTCATGTTGTGGCAGGTTTTCCTAAAGACTTTCTATGAGGTTATAGCCTTGCCGCTAACCATACGAGTGGT
>DAINOS010000110.1:0-8450 GCA_036743855.1 Prevotella sp.
CGCTGTACCTTCGCCTCTTTCTTCTTAGGCTGGTTGAGCGCAGAGATTTCAGTCACGTTCTCATTCTTCGCATGTGCGGCTTGATATGCGTCATATCCAGCCTTGATGTAGAAAAGAATGATACAAAGAGCAGCGAGGACTGCAATCGTTATGATGGCTTTTACGTTTCTCTTACCTGTCTGGGTACGAAGCTTGTAGGCTCCATACTGTTTGTTTCTTCCTTCGAAGATAAGGTCACACCAGCCATTTCTTGTTAAATCAATTTGTGCCATTTTTTAACCTTTCATTTAGCGATGTTACCTTATAACTTGACGTTGTTTTCTTTGAGAAGCTTCAAGTCGTTATCATTAACCTTATCAATCACATACTTACCGATCGAGCAGATATTCATCTCATCCAAAGCGTCGACAAGGTTCTTGTAAGTAGCGTTGTCAGTAGCCTTGATGATGATGGTCAGCGTGCTGATGTGCTTACCATTAATATCACCTGCCTTAATCTTAGAGAGCTCTTGATTGTAGATGGAATCCGACATCTTTTTCTTAGGATCTGGATTCTCATGCTTCTTGTCAAGTTCAATCTTGGCCTTCATCACGTCGATTGTTGGCGTGGTTCCGTCCTCGGTAGTATGGTTGATGATGACATCGCGAATACCTTTCGCACCCCAAGTAGTCTTCTTCAGACATTTAGGATCCTCAGGCTTCACAAGTCCAGCCACATAGTAAATCTGGTTGTCGGCTGTGCAATAAATCGTAATAGTATACGATTCCTTGGTCACAGTCTTATCCTGATCCGTAATGTTCTTATCATTACTCGGCATACTCAATTCCATCGTCTGCGGTTTAGCGAGAGACGTACAGAGCATGAAGAACGTGATAAGAAGCATCATCATGTCCACCATAGGCGTGAAGTCCACGCGGACATTCATCTTCTTCTGTTTCGATTTTCCTGCTGGCATCTTTAATCCTCCGCTTTCTTGTATTGAGTAATCAGATAGTAACGGTTCTCATTCATATCCTGAAGCTCGCTCATGATTTTCTTTACAGTCTTGTAAGGAGTCTTCTCGTCAGCCTTGATAGCGATCTTGGCATCAGGGTTGGCCTCGTGAGCAGCTTTCACCCAGAGCTGGAACTCGCTCATTGCGGCATCTCCAGTCTTACCTGGAACAGAGTCTGTTGGGATGCCGAAATTCTTGAGCTCCGCGGGACGGGTGTTCTTGTCGAGGTTCAGGTAAGCCTGAAGCTTCTGCATAGGAACACCCCACATAGGATCATTGAGGAAAGCCTTCTCTTGCGCTGCCGTGAGCGTGATGCCGAACTGGTCGGTGATGCTGGACAAAGCCGTCTGAGTATCAGTGGTCTTATCCATGCTCATGAAGATCTTTCCGTCATTTCCGACGAGGATATTCAGGACGTTGTTTTCTGGAACCTTGATTTCCGACACACTGCCTGGCGTGTTCACCTTCACTGGCTCCTGCTTGACGAATGTAGACGTCAACATGAAGAAAGTCAGCAAAAGCACCATCACGTCCGACATAGGGGTCATGTCGATCCAGACGTCCGCTTTTTTGATTTTAATCTTAGCCATACACTAAAGAATTTAAAGTTAAAAGGCCAAGATCAATTAAGCTTCGTCGGTGTGGTTTGCTTCGTATGTCTGTGCGATTGTGTAACCTACCTCGTCGAGCGCGTATGTGAGCTTATCAATCTTGTTTGTGTAGAAGTTGTAAGCGATAACGGCGCACCATGATGTTGCGATACCGAAGGCTGTGTTGACAAGGGCCTCAGAAATACCAGTTGACAGTGCGAGAGAGTCACCACCACCACCAGCGGCAAGAGCCTGGAACGAACGAATCATACCGGTCACAGTTCCGAGAAGTCCGGTAAGTGTACCAAGAGTAACGATTGTTGCGATGATAGGAAGGTTCATCTGCAGTGTAGGCATCTCAAGCTGAGTAGCCTCCTCGTGAGCCTGCTCGATGCGAGCGACCTTCTGGCTCTTCTTCAGGGCAGCGTTTGCACCGCTTTCCATAGCCTTGTAAGCGTTGAGAGAAGCGAGAACGACGTTAGCGACAGAACCCTGCATCTTGTTGCAGAGAGCCTCAGCCTTGTCGAAATCGTTTGCAGCGAGAGCGGCCTTGATGTTAGCCACGAACTTTGTCAGAGAGCCCTTACCGAAAGCGGTCTTAAGGGCGAAGTAGCGCTCAACTGCGAGGCAGAGCACTGTGAGCAGCAATGTGTGGATGATAGGCACGACATAACCGCCCTTGTAGATTGTACCGAAGATGTTAGCAGGAGCGTTTGCGTTGTCGCCACCCTGGAAGTTAGCACCATTACCCAACCAAAGGTTGAAGATGCAGAGTGCAGCGATGAAGCAGAGGACGATGATCCAGAATGCTCCTCTAATACCTGTGAAGCCTTGTGACTTCTTTGCAGCCTTGGGGGCTGCGGCTTTTTGTGTAGTTGCCATAGTACTTGATTAATTTTTGGTTATAAATTTATTTGATTGTGTATATTGTTTCGTTAAACTCTCGCAAAGATAATAATTTTCTATATCAGTGGCACGTGTTTCTTCTATTTTAACACACTTTTTTCTCAATTATCTTTGCAAACGGCTATTTCAGCTTCTCGCAAGCCTCTTTGATGCGCCTCAAAGCCTCACGTATGTTGTCATCACTCGTGGCATAACTCATGCGGAAGCCGTCAGGCTCGCCAAACGCGTCGCCTGCCACGGTAGCCACGTGCGCCTCTTGCAGGAGATACATCGCGAAGTCGGTCGATGTTTTTATCTTGTATTCGCCATAGCTCTTGCCGAAGAGTTTCTTGCAGTGTGGGAAGAGGTAAAACGCTCCTTGCGGCACGTTGACCTCAAGCCCAGGAATCTCCTTGGCGAGTTTCACTATAAGGTCACGCCTGCGCTGGAATGCCTTTCTCATGTCCTCGACGCATTTTTGGTCTCCCTTGTATGCTGCCAGAGCCGCGCGCTGTGCCACGTCGTTGGTGCCGCTGGTATACTGTCCCTGGAGCTTGTTCATTCCCTTGACAATCCATTCAGGTGCCGCGACCCATCCGAGTCGCCATCCCGTCATGGCGTATGCCTTGCTCACGCCGTTGCATATAATCGTGCGTTCCTTCATGCCTGGAGCGGCGGAGATGCTTGCCTTGAAGCCCACATAATTAATATGCTCGTAAATCTCGTCTGACAACACGTACATTCCTTCGTGCTTCTTCACCACCTCGGCGAGAGCGTTGAGCTCGTCTTGCGTATAGACGCTTCCCGTAGGATTGCTCGGCGAGCAGATTATGAGCATCTTGGTCTTTGGCGTGATGGCTGCCTCCAGTTGCTCTGGGGTGAGCTTGAAATCGCTTTCGAGCGGCGTGCGCAGTGTCACGGGCGTGCCACCAGCCAATTTCACCATCTGAGGATAGCTCACCCAGTAAGGCGCGGGGATAATGACCTCATCGCCAGGGTTTACAAGCGCGAGGATGGCATTGCACACACCTTGCTTACCACCTGTGCCGACAATTATCTCCTTGGCGGAATATGAAAGATTATTTTCCTTGGCGAGTTTCTCAGCGATAGCCTCCCTCAAGTCCATGTAACCTGGCACAGGGGAGTACTTGGAATAGTTGTCGTCAATGGCTTTCTTTCCAGCCTCTTTGATGTGGTCGGGAGTCATAAAGTCGGGTTCACCGACGCTCATGTTGATGACGTCGATACCCTGTGCTTTCATTTCACTGCTCTTCTGCGACATCGCGAGCGTCGCCGAAGGAGCGAGCCTGTTTAGGCGGTCTGACAATTGTGGCATACTATATATGTATTTAAACGGCAGTTAACCTGCCATACTGTTTGCAAAAGTAAGTATTTTATTTATTAAAACGAAGAAAAGCCTTAAAATTTTACTCGCATGAAACAAAAAAGTCATTTATTGTTAACAGCATGGCAACAACGGTATGCTCACGTTCGCCATGCCCGGGCCTCGGCCAACGAGATCCGCTCGCAACAGAGCCTTTACAGATGAAGGTCATGCCCCATCCTGTCGCGCTTGGTGCGCAGGTACTTGATGTCATACCTGTTGGGCTCTATCTCTATTGGCACGTTCTCCACAATCTCAAGTCCATAGGCTTCGAGGCCGACGCGCTTCGTCGGGTTGTTGGTCATCAGCCTCATCTTGTGCACGCCCAGATGACGCAACATCTGCGCGCCACAACCGTAGTCGCGCTCATCGGGCTTGAATCCGAGGTGGATATTGGCATCTACGGTGTCAAGTCCGTCTTCTTGCTGCAACTTGTAAGCGGCTATCTTGTTCATCAAGCCGATGCCACGGCCTTCCTGCTGCATGTATATCACCACGCCCTTTCCTTCTTTCTCGATCATCTCCATCGACTTGTGCAGCTGCTCACCACAGTCGCACCTCATGCTTCCGAGGATGTCGCCGGTAGCGCATGATGAGTGCACCCTAACAAGTATTGGCTCGTCTTCCTTCCACTCGCCTTTCACCAGTGCCATGTGCTCCAAGCCATTGCTCGTCTGTCGGAACGGGATGAGATGAAAATGTCCGTATATTGTCGGCAAATCCACTTCCTCGCCCACCTCGATGCTTGTCTCGTGTTTCAGGCGATAGGCTATGAGGTCCTTGATGCTGATGATCTTCATTCCCCACTCCTTGGCTTTCTCCTGCAGTTGCGGCAAGCGCGCCATGGTGCCGTCGTCGTTCATTATCTCCATGAGCGCGCCAGCTGGGCGCATTCCAGAGAGCTTGCAGAGGTCTATTGCTGCCTCTGTGTGACCAGAGCGGCGCAGCACGCCATTGTCCTGGGCATAAAGAGGGTTGATGTGTCCCGGGCGACCGAACGTCTGCGGTGTCGATTTAGGGTCGGCGAGTGCGAGTATCGTCTCGGCACGGTCGTGCGCCGACACTCCCGTGGTGCAACCTTCGAGCTTGTCCACCGTGATGGTGAACGGAGTGCCAAGCATGGAGGTGTTGTCGCTCACCTGGTGAGGCAAGTCGAGCTCCTCGGCGCGCTTTATGGTGATTGGCGCGCAGAGCACGCCTCGCGCGTTCTTGAGCATGAAGTTGATTTTCTCTGGCGTGATGGTCTCGGCTGGCGTGATGAGGTCGCCCTCGTTCTCACGGTCCTCGTCGTCCACGACAATCACGAACTTGCCTTGCTTGAAGTCTTCCAAGGCATCTTCTATACGGCTCAATTTATATTCTGACATGTCTTTTTTATTTTATTGTTCTGCTTATATATATAATAATGTGTAGTTCACGGGAGTCAATCTTCCTCGTCGTCGAGATGCCCCATTCTCTTCTCTGTGTAGTTCACGATGTTGGTGTTGGTGTATCTTATCACCTTCAAGTCGCGCAACAGGCGAAGGCGGAACCTCCACATACGGAGATATGTGAATATTCCCACGGGCACTATTATAGCCGCCACGATGTTCATCCACCTCTTGTCGAATGGCCGAGTGTGCGCCTTGACCGCGAGCACGGGATATTGGTTGATGAGATGCATCACCTGCTTGTCGCGAGTGTTGGCCAGGTCGCGAATCACCTTTTCCAGTTTGTCGTTGATGGACTCTATTTCGTGGTCTTCCTCATATTTGAAGAACACCTTGATGAAGTTCGGCAACGACTTGAGGTTATGCTTGCGCGAGTATTGCACCACCTCGCCGTTTATCTCAAGCAGCGTCTCGTTGTCTTGCTGGTAGTGTGGCGGCTCTATCACCACCTCCTTGCCTTGGATGCTTCTCTTCGCCCTCAATCCCAAGAGTTTTGAGAAGAAGCGCTTCCAACCGTCGGCGTTGAACACCATCGAGTCGTTCATGGCCTTATAGGTCACGAGCACAGCAAGCGGTGCCATTGTCGCTATGGCGAGCCAGTGGCCAATCCATATAGGCCATGAGCCTTGCCTTGACATTCGGTAGGCGGAGTTGTCGAGGATATAATAGATTATGAACACCAACACCGATATGATGATAGGCATTCCGAGTCCGCCCTTGCGGATGATGGCTCCCAGGGGCGCGCCTATGAAGAAAAAGATGATGCATTGCAAGGCGAGGGCAAACTTGTTTTGCGCCTCAAGCTCATGGTTGCGTATCACGCGCTCATTGTTTTGGGTCATCATCGCCTTGAAGTCAACGTCGGACGTTTCCCTCTGTACGCTTCCGAGCGCGGCGGAGTATATCATCTGCTGCTTTTCTATCTTCATCTTTTGCAGGCGCTTGTCGAGGTCTATCTTGCCTGTCTGCGCCAGCCTGACTTGCGCCACGGAGTCTTTCTTGGATATTCGTGGAGATGGGAAGCACATCTGCTTGGTGTCGTTCCAGAACACGCGGCCTATGCTGTCATAGGTCTCATTGAGCGAGTCGATGGCGAAACGTATTTGCGAGAGGCTCTTTCCGGCGGCATTGTTGGACAGTGCCGCCGCGTCCATCAGCGAGAAGTTGTTGTCGAAGTCGAGCAGCACTTTCTTGTCGGTGAAGGTCTCCCTGCGGTATGGCACGGCTGCACTTCCTCCAAGGTCCGACTCGCGCATGTTCTCAAACCACTCGCCACTCCACAGCGAGAGCAGCAGATGCTTCTTCTCCGCCGTCGACTGTATCATGCCGGAGTCGGCGAGGATTATGGCGGCATCCTCGTAACTGTCGGTCATGCGGTATATCATGATGCCATAGAGCTTGCCGGTCTTGATGTTCTTCTTCTGCACGTAGATGTTGCAGTTGGGCAGTCCGTCATAGAATACCCCTTCTGGTATCTCAAGCTCTGGGCTCTTCTGCTTCATCGACACCAACAGCTGCATGAGCTTCATGTTGGCGTTTGGCCCGATGTTGTTTTGGAAATAAAAGGATATTGCCATTATCGCCACCGTGATGACTATCAACGAGCGGAAGCTCTGCATCAGCGATATTCCGGCGGCCTTGATGGCTGTGAGCTCTGAGCTCTCGCCAAGGTTGCCGAAGGTGATGAGCGAACTGAGCAATATCGCCAAGGGCAAGGCTTGCGGCACCATCATCAGTGCCATGTACTGGAAAAACTGCGCAAGCACTTCCATCGACAGGCCCTTACCAATGAGGTCGTCGATGAAACGCCACAAAAACTGCATCATCAGCACGAAAAGGCAGATGAAGAACGTTCCGGCGAACAGCAGCAAAAACTGCTTGGCGATGAATTTATCGAGTTTCTTTATCCGAAGATTCATAATAATCTGTGCAAAGATACTGAGAATATTTTAAACTCTCAAATTTCTTATGCATAATAAACAGGGCTCTGCTTGGGGTGCATGGTTTAATAATGATAAAAAATATCACCCTATTGAAAAAATCATTAACTTTGCACAAGTTTTCTTTAAGGCAACATACAATAAGTATATATTAGGGTAACAAAAATATGCAAGACGTACAAGTGATGGTGACGTTGTTCGCCATCGTGGTTTTAGGTTATGTTCTCCGCCGCTTCGGGCTTATGGGCGGAGACTTCGACAAGCGTTTGTCCACGTTGATTATCGACGTGAGCTGTCCGCTGCTCATTCTCTCCTCTGTCATGGGCGACAAGCTGCCCGACTCCCGTTTCATTCTCCCCTTGCTGTGCGTGGGCTTCGTCACCTACTCGCTTCTCACCGTAGTGGCATTCACCTTGCCCAAGCTCATCAGCAAGGACAGTCTTGAGCAGGGCATGATAGGCTTCTGCATCCTGTTTGGCAACGTGGGGTTCATCGGCTACCCCATCGTGGCGAGCATCTTCGGTCCGCAAGCCATTTTCTACGCGGCCCTGCTCAACATGCCCAACACGTTTTTCATCTTCACCGCGGGTGTCATGCTTGTCAAGGGCGAGCGCTCCATCCACAGTTTCAAGTGGAAGATGCTGGCAAGCCCCATGATGGTCGCCGCCTATGTCGCCGCCATAATAGTGATTTTGGGCATCCACGTCCCGCATGCCATTGGCGAGCCCGTGTCCATGGTGGGCAATATCACCGTGCCGGGCTCTTTGCTTGTCATCGGTTCGTCTCTGGCGAAAATCAACATGCGCAAGATGCTTGCCCACGGCAAGGTCTATGTAGCCACCGCCCTGCGCCTTGTCGCCGTTCCCGTGGGTCTGTATCTTTTCTTCAAGGCATGCGGTGTCAACGAGTTGGTCAACGACATCAACACCACTGTCGTGGCCATGCCGGTGGCTGCCTTCGGCACGATGTTCTGCATGAAGTATGAGCGCGACCCGCGGATAATGACCGAGATAACGTTCATGTCGACAGTGTTCTCGGTGGTATCCATACCTCTCATCCGCATATTGATAAAGTTGTTATAACAACATTGGAACATCACAACACTAAAAAAGCACGGTCTCAATCACGTTTTGTGATTTGAGACCGTGCTTTTTTTGAGTAGTGGATAGGGGAATCGAACCCCTATGCCAAGATTGAGAATCTTGTATCCTAACCATTAGATGAATC
>DAINOS010000111.1:0-250 GCA_036743855.1 Prevotella sp.
GATAGGCTTTGTAATGATTTTTGTATGCAGAGCCAATTTTATATTCTCCATGACTGTACCATTCATGAATAATAATTGAAGTGGCAAAATTCTCAACAGTACCTTCATAGTTTGAAGTAACATTCTCATGAGCGTCAATTTGTGTTTTAACACCATTATGTTTCCTAAACGTAGTAAAATTTGATGATTCCTTTACACTAAACCCTATCTTGCCATTCTTTAATGTTGATGTATTAAAAGTCCTGTCATT
>DAINOS010000111.1:260-8442 GCA_036743855.1 Prevotella sp.
ATCAAACACTTTTGTTCCATTAAAGTGAGAAACGACATTATTCAAGACATTAGATTCAAAATTCGCTTTGGCTTTACCAGTATAGCTTCTCTCAACTTCATCGTAAGTCTTAAAATATGCACTGTATTCACCATCGGCTTTTGTCCAAAATGTAATATTCTCACTTGAAAAATCAATATCTGACATACCCGTATAAACATAAATTTGCCCAGTGTACCCTTCTTTTGTCATTCCAATATATTCACCCCTTGTATTGAAAATAGGATTCATGCCATCTGGATCCGTGGCGTTTATCGGATTGTCGTGACAATAGGCATAAGGACTGACGCTATAGTATTTCTCAGCCAATGGGTCTGGCACCATCCAGCGTGCCAACGCGGGGTCATACATCCTCGCACCATAGTCGTACCAGTCGAGGTCGAGCGTACGGTCAAGCTCCTTGCCGTTGTACTTGTAGCGCTGAGAGGATGCGAAGTTCTTGCTCTCGCCCATCAAGCCGCCAAAGGGATAATAATGGTTTACCTGCTCCACCTCCCCGTTCTCGCCCAGTACGACGCGGTTGTTGCCAAGGTGGTCCTTTATGTAATAATGATAGGAAGGTGACGGCGACGAGCCGTCAGCCTTGGCATCGTATGACACGTAGCCGCCATCGAAAAGCGACATCCGCAGCGTGTCGTTCTCGTACACCTTGTTAGCGCAGTAGTCAGTCCAAGTGTGCACGAGAGAGCCGTCACCGGCAGTGCCCGTGCCTCCTGCCAGTTGCGGCACCGATGCCGTCAATGGGTTCACGTAATGGTCTGTCCTCAACTTCCGTCCACCTCCGTCATAAACATAGGTTATGCGACTCCCATCAGAGAAGTCGACTCTCGACGGCAAATTTAGGCAATTATACTCAATACCGCAAATTCCGCGGTTCAAATCTTTCGTCAGGTTCCCGTATTTCCCACACTTACAAATATTTTCAAGACTTTTTGCCTATTAAAAGCAAAAAAACACGCGCTCAAACTACTTATAAGCACCGCAAAGTAACACAAAATAGCTTAAACTGCAACGCCATGCTTGCAAGATTCAATAGTTATTGTTAACTTTGTGCAATACAATTAAGAATATTTCTTACACTAAACTTTATTAAAAGCCAAAACATGAAAAAAAACATCCTTCTGCTTGTCTTTCTTTCACTTCCGCTGATTGGCATCAACGCCCAACGCACGAGACAAGAAATCAAGGAGAACCCGAACCTCGCGGCTAACAACTACCGCGACTATCCTGTGCCAACAAAGAAGCTCACGCCATCACCAAGTGGTTATGAGCCGTTTTATATCAGTCACTACGGCCGACACGGCTCTCGCTGGCTCATAGGCAAAAACGCCTTCAACAAGCCTTACTACACCCTTGCCCATGCCGACTCTCTCGGCAAGCTCACTCCACGCGGCAAGGAAGTGTTCGCCTTGGTCAAGGAAATGCGCGCGCAAGGCATGAGCCGTGAGGGAGAACTCACGCAGCTCGGAGCCGAACAGCACCGCGGCATCGCCAAGCGCATGTTTGAGCGTTTCCCGCAGGTCTTCGCCGGGGTAACCAACGTTGACGCACGTTCCACGGTGGTCATTCGCTGCATACTCTCCATGGAGAACGAGCTGCTGCAGCTCGCCGCGCTCAACCCAAAGATTAAGTTCAAGAGCGACGCGTCATACCACGACATGTACTATATGAACGATGACTCAACAAGCCCTTACGCTTCGCTCACCCATACCACGGCAGCCGTGGACAGCCTCAATGCCTTTAAGAAGCGCCACAACAAGGCTCCACACTTGATGAAGACCCTCTTCAATGACCCGGAATACGCAAAACACGTGAACGAGAGTGCGCTCGCCACGCAACTGTTCAACACGACGATAGCATTGCAAAACACAGAGCTGCGTCACCAGTTCAAGCCCATGTGGGACATCTTCTCTGAGGAGGAGCTCTACAACCAATGGCTCATGACCACGGCGTTCTGGTATTCTTACGCAGGACCAAACAAGCTCAACGACGGCGCGGGAATGTACACCCAGCTCAACCTCGTGAAGAACATCATGGAGACAGCCGACTCTTGCGTAGCCTTGCCTCATCCAGGAGCCACCATGCGCTTTGCCCACGAGAGCGACGTATTGCCGCTCGTCTGCCTGCTCAACATCAATGGCTATGGCAACCCACGCTCCTCGCTCGACAAAATCGACACCGAGAACTGGGACGTGTACAACGTGTTCCCGATGGCGTGCAACGTCCAGTTCGTGTTCTATAAGGATGCCAAGCACCCAAAGAAAGACGTGCTGGTGAAGGTGTTGCTCAACGAGAACGAGGCCACGTTGCCTATCAAGGCATACAAAGGCCCCTACTACCGTTGGACCGATGTCAGGGCTTACATGAACAATCTCGTTGGGAAAATAATCAAGAGATAATCACTGTCCATCATACTCCGCCTTCCATCATGCCATAAAGTGAATGGCGGTCAATCACTAACATTAAACCCGAAAGTCTGCGCAAAGACTTTCGGGTTTCTTTGTCTGCTAATTTAAGGTTGTATGACAACTACTACAATCCTTGTTATTTTCTTTTACAACTTGTCGTAGAATCAATCTTTCCGTGTGTACGATGCCCGACGTGTTGCCATAGAAAGTCTGCGAACATTGCCTGACAATAACATAGAGAGAATGGCACTTACGCCATTCTCTTTGTTATCCTGAAAAAATCTATGATAAGACCTATTGAACCATTATGTATTTTCTCTTATTCCTTATTTCTCGACTGGCTTCTGCTCCATGTCAATTATCACTTTCATTGAAGTCTCTCGGTGCGAGTCGATGAACTTGTAAGCGTCGTCGTACTCCTCGAAGGCGAAGCGGTTGCTGATGAGCGGCTTGAGATTGACGATGCCGCGCGACACATAGTCGATGACTGTAAGATAGTCCTCATGGCGGTACATCATCGAACCAATGAGGCGCAACTCATGTTCGCCGAGATGGAACATGCTCAGAGCCGGATCCTTGGCGAACACTGCCACCACGACGATGTCGCAGCCCTTCTCAATAGTCTCCATGAGCGAGCGGATGGATGCCTCCACGCCTGCAACCTCGAACCCCACCTGATAGCCCTCGTCGCCGAACAGTTCCTTGGCAGCCTCCTTGAGCGGACGCTTCGTGATGTTGAGTGTGTCGGCAATGCCGCACTCGCGCGCCTTGGCAAGACGCAGGTCGCTCACGTCGGTTATGAGCACGCGCTTTGCGCCGCGTGCCTTGCAGAACTGTGCCACAAGGTTGCCAATCGTTCCGGCGCCGCTCACAACAACGTTCTTTCCCTTCACGTCGGTGCGGTTGCTTGCGTGTGCGCCTACTGCCGCCGGCTCCACCATCGCCCCATAGTCGAGGCTCATCCCTTCGGGCAGTTTCACCACGCGGTCGTCGTCCACCACGAAGAAGTCCTGGGCGCATCCGTCAGCCTGGAAAGCCTGCACGCGCAGATGCTCGCACACGTTGTACTGGCCGCGCTTGCAAGGGTTGCACTTGCCGCACACGAGCTGCGGACGTGCCGTGATGTTGTCGCCGGGCTTGCACACCGTCACCGCGCTGCCCACAGCCACGACAACGCCAGAGTACTCATGCCCCTGGACAACAGGATAGAATGTGGCAGGGTGCAGACCGTGGTAGGAGTGAATCTCGCTGCCGCAGATGCCGATGCGCTTGATGTTTACTAAGACTTCGTGTTCCTTGAGGTTCTCTGCCTTTGGGGCTTCCACGTTCTTGAACTCAATGTGCTTGGGGGCTACTAATATTGCTTGTCTCATAGTTGTAATGTTTTAATAATTGTTTGTTTTTTATGAATTCTTGTTTTTCAGTTTTCTCTTTGTCTTTTTACAGTTTTCTCTTTATCGCTTTCAGTTCCTCCACAATCTTGTTGTACACGCTGCGGTGGAGCTTGTAGAAGCACAGGCAGAAGGCCGTCAGTACCCACAGCGCGCCGGGAATGGTGGAGAATGTGTGGCGCATTATGGCTATCACATTGTCGTTCTGCGTGGCACCTGCCACATATCCGGCGGAGTCGAGAGCCAGGGCGAACATCGCTGTGCCGAGAGCCATGCCCATCTTGTTGGCGAGTGAAACGAAAGCATACTGGAATCCGTCGTTGCGTATGCCCGTCTTCCATTCGCCGTATTCCACGCAGTCGGGTATCACGGCATATATCGCGGTGTTGAATCCCGAGAAGAAGAACCATGCCAGGGCAGAGCACACGTAGAACTCAACGGGGGTGGTGTTGGGACTGAAGAAATAGAGCAGGGCCATGAACACGCCAGTGAACATAGCGAACACGGCAGCCGCATAACCCTTGTTGCCGGTTTTGCGGAACATCCACGGAAAACATGCCGCGCCAACAATTGACGGGATGACGATGGCCATGGAATAGTAGGAGAACAATGTGGCTGAGCCTTCCACGTATGTGAAGTAGTAGAGTATGTCGGCGTTGCGTCCATAGAGGATGAATCCGAATAGAAACTGTCCGAGTATGGCAAGCAGATAGGGGCGGTTCTTTAATGCGGCTTTTATTTGTACCGAAATAGGGAGTTTCTGTCCTACTGGCACCTCTACCACCTCGCGCGTCTTGCTGAAGCAGAACAGGTGACAGGCCGCGAAGATGATGCCGTAGACCACAGCCACCAGGAGGTATCCCAGGCGTGCGTCACCCTTGCCGAAGAACGTGACGAGTGGCACGGTGATGATGTTCAGTACACCGATGGCAATCATCGCGCTCACCGAACGGCTTGTGTTGAGTTTGGCACGCTCGTCGATGTTCTGTGTCATCGCGCCGCACAGAGTGCCGTATGGCAGGTTGACGCAGGTGTAGCCCAGCACAAGCACGCAGTAGGTCACGGCCATATAGGCTATCTTTGCCGTCTGGCTCCAGTCGGGATGCGCCCAGAAGGTGAGCATCAGCACAATGGCAGTTATTGGTGCTCCGAAGAGGAGCCACGGACGGAAGCGTCCCCAGCGCGTGTGGGTCTTGTCGGTGAGCATTCCGATGATAGGGTCGTTTACGGCATCCCAAATGCGCGATACAAGCATCAGTGTGGCCACGGCACTCATGCCGATTCCGAACACGTCGGTGTAGAAAATCATGAGGAAGTTGCTGACGAACATCCAACTGAAGTTGCAACCTACATCGCCCATGCCATAGGCGAGCTTGCTAATGAAAGGCACACGGCCTTGTGTTGAAGTTGTATTCATTTTGTCTTTAGGTTTTTGTTATTTTCTGCCGCAAATTTATAGCTTTCACGCAAGAAAAAAAGAAGAAAACAATCGACTTTTCTCGCAACCGTTCCCGCAACCGATTGCAATTTCCGCAACCGATTGCGGAAAAAAGAAAATTAATAAGTAATTTTGCGTATAATAACTAAAACAAAGAATCCGGGAAATGTCAAAGTACGTAACAATAAAAGACATAGCCAATGAGTTGGGCATATCAAAGTCTACCGTATCACGCGCCCTCTCAGGCGACTCGTCCAACGTGAAGGCCGACACGATGAGGCTTATCTGCGATACCGCCCATCGCATGGGGTACCACCGCAATGAGCTGGCGGTGAGCCTGCGCAAGCAAAGCTCGCACAACATAGGTATAATAATACCAGAGATTGTAACGTCTTTCTACATGACATTTATAAGCCATGTGCAGAAAATCCTTTGCGACAAAGGTTACAACGTACTGATAGCCACTTCAAACGAAAGTGTTGTGCAGGAGCGCGAGAATATGGAGATGATGGAGCGGTGCATGGTGGACGGGATGTTGATAAGTGTGTGCGACAAGGACAAGAATGCCGACGCTTACCGACAAATAATGGCGCACGGAACGCCAATAGTGTTTTTTGACCGCACGATAGAGAACGCGGAGACATCGCAGGTGAGGCTCGACGACTATATGATGTCGTTCTTCATGGTAGAACGCCTGATTCGCGGTGGCTGTCGGCAGATTGTGCACATTCCCGGTCCGCCACAGATACGCAACAGCTACGAGCGCATGCGTGGCTATCGCGATGCGTTGGAGAAATTCCATATAGAATACAATTCCGACTATGTGTTGCCCCCCGCTCTTAGTGCCGATGAGGGCAGTCTGCGTATGAAGGAGTTTCTCAACCGAGAAATTCCGTTTGATGCCGTGTTCGGATTCACAGAGACGGCAGTGATTGGAGCAAAGAGCATGATGCAAAAATACGGATTGCGTATACCTGATGATGTATGTGTATGTTGTGTGTCGGGCACAACGCTGTGCACACTTGTGCATCCTACAATAACAGCAGTAGAGCAGCCTGTTGAAAAAATGGCGGAAGAGGCTTGCCGCCTGTTGTTGGCTAAGATTGGTGGGGACGAGAAGAAAGAAGAAGTTGTGTTAAGGGGTGAGATAGTAGAAAGGGAGTCAACACATGCGGCTGACTCCCTATATGGGTAATGTAAAAATAAAATAAATTTTATAATTGTTTGTTGCCATAATGTTTTTAGTATTCTTGAGTTTAATATATATCATTGACGACGGCAAATTTATATTATCCGCAGCATATAGCAAAAAAAAACGATGTATAACGTTGGAAACGTTTCCGCAACCATTCCCATTTTCCGCAATCGTTTCCATTAAATGGATCATTAGCAGCCAGAACTCAAGCCCTTCGCCTTATCAGTGAAAAGCCAGCGCGATTCAAGCGTAAAGCCAACGCGATTCAAGCGTAGAGGCGACGCGATTCAAGCGTAAAGGCAACGCGATTCAAGCGTAAAGCCAACGGCATTTCAGCACGAAGTCTAACTCCCTGAAAGCCAATGGTTAAGACGATGTGTTTCATCAAGAATCAGACTACTATTCTTGCTTGGTTGGCAGAAACAAAGAAAACTCGCGACTTTTAGTAGATACTGCTAAAAGCCGCGAGTTTTGATTATATAGAGTGTATGCCTAACTATAAAGTGTATGGCTAACTATATATAAGTGCATGCCTATGAGAGATGGCACGCAATCTATTGTTTAACAGAATGCGATTATAGCTTAATAGCCAGGATTTTGCACGAGGTTAGGGTCTATCTGTATCTGGTCGATAGGAATGGCAAGCCAGTATCCCTTGGGAGCCTTGAACTTGCCGCGGTCGATCTCAGTGCCATCGTTCATGTCGGTAATCTTATAGAACTCGGCTGCCGTCTTTCCGGCAATGTTCCAGGCTTTCTCATTGGGGCAAAGCACCTTCTCGGCAATCTTCCACCGGCGTATGTCGTGGAACCTGCGGCCCTCCATTGCGAGTTCGTTGGACCGCTCATCGTGGATGACACTGCGGAGTTTCTCTACATCCGTGGGTATGCCTCCGGCATAGCTCCACGACTTCTCAAATGTAGGCAATCCACAACGCGCCCTGATAATGTCAAGGTAAGCGAGACTCTGCGCGCTGAGCTTATGGTTATACTCGAAGTCGGCCTCAACATAATCGAGGTAAAGCTCGGCAAGGCGCAGGTAAGGGAACACGAACTTGTTGTAAGAGAACTTCTTGTTCGACTCGGTGTAAGAGTCTTTCTTCGACACCCATTTCTGGCAATAATAGCCATTGTCGCCCAAATACTCGTCTGACTCTCCTCCATAGCAAGTCTGCGGCTCACCCTTGCGACACTTCAGCATCGTCGTGGTGTTGGCAATCTCGAAAGGTCCACGGTCGAACCCCACGCTGGCGTAGAACCGCGGCGAACGGTGAGAGTTGAGCACGGATGTCTGCTCCTTCGGGAAGAAAGGCGAAGGCACTATTTGCTGCGGGTCGAGATTTTTCGTGTCGGGGTCATCTTCCCACGGCAATCCCTTGTCGGTGAAGAAACGCATGACGCAACTCCATGTGGGGAAGATGTATCCTCGGAAACCATTGGCAGAGTATTTCCCACTCTTGATGCCATACCTCGGCGCCATGCTTTTAATAGTGTAAGAAATCGTGCTTTGGCTCGCGAAACCAAACAAAATCTCATCCCAGTTGTTGAACGAAGCTGAACTTGCCGGCCCCACAAACGCCTCATGGTAATTGTGGGCACCCTGCTGGGAGTCGGAAGTGGCACCTCCATAAAGCTTGTAACCATTGCTCTCGCAAAGCTTGATGGCCTCCTCGGCGGCTGTCATAGCCCGTTTCCATTTCTCGCGGTCGTAA
>DAINOS010000112.1:0-8418 GCA_036743855.1 Prevotella sp.
GTGAACACGTGGGACCTCTTCCGCTCACATTACACCCAGGCCGCCCATTTCCATGGTGCCCATCGCATGGACGACAAGAGCTTCATCGGCGGAGTGGTGCCCGTGATTCGCTGGATTGACGACCGCCAGGAAGGACGCGAGCGGCAGATAGTGTATATCGACAGCAGTTGCCTTGCCGACGACTACGGCAAGCCACGCGCGAGCTTGCAGAAAGCCTTTCGCAAGCTGATAGAGAAATACCAAGTCTACATCGTGGAGCCCTCGCCGACCAACGAGCATGACAGCTTTGCCGCAAACGCCTCATGGGTAGAGAAATACCTCTCCACGCCAGCTCACGACCACGTGGTCTACGCCAACCAGAAGCAGTTGCTCTACGGCGACTTCTTCATAGACATGCACCCTGCCGACAATCTCCTTGCCACGGCTATACAGCTTGGCAGCGACGAGTTTAAGACTTGGGAGGAAGTGATAACCTATTTCAGCAGGATTTGACGCAGGCTCGCCACGAGTACCAGGAAAATGCCACGCCTTGGTACTCGCAGTACCACGCTTTGGTACACACGCTACCACGCTTTGGTACTCGCCGTACCACGGCGTGGTATTGCCTGTACCACGGTGTGGTATTCACGATACCACGGCGTGGTACCGACACGATTGCCCTGGCGCAATCTTTTTGAGAGGATTGAAGATTATATTGCGGATAATTTTGTAATTTTGTGGCATAATCAAGATAAGGTTTGCTTATGGCACGAAGGGAAGAATGGCACGATGACTATTGGCTGTTGCTCATACAGCTCTATCTCAAGCAGCCGCAAGGCGTGAAACGCCTCTACAGCCGCGCGCTCGTCGACGTGGCGATGGAGCTGCACATCCATCCGGCTCAAATCCATCGCCGCTTGTTCAAGCTGCGCCAGATAGACACGCCCCGCCTTCAACGGCTGTGGGACGAATATGCCGGAAGTCCGGGCAAGTTGCGGCGCGTCATCTCGCTGCTGAGGCAGATGAGCGGCTTTGGCAACGCGCGTGCCTTCTACGCGGGCGTGGAGGTGAGCGGCTCGTGGGAGCGCGACTTCATGCCCATCGGCATCGGCACGCTGACCCCAGTGAAACTCATCATGATCCTTGACCTCTATTTCCGCCTCACGCCTATCACCATGGCGGAGGACACGCCTGAGGTGAAAGACCTCGCCAAGCTCATACGTGAGACGCCACGGCAAGTGGTGGAGGTGATGGACGTGTTCCTGGTCTGCGACCCTTATATCAGCCAATACACATCCACCGACTCGCCCCTGCTTGCCTCGTGCGCCGACGTTTGGAAGCGATTTGGCACCGAAGACCCGGAGGTGCTGTCCACGCAAGCCGCACAACTTACAGACTATTTCAAATAAATGGCACAGAAACTCATACAAACCCAGACCCAGCAACAGGTTCAGCAGCAGCGGCTCTCGCAGCAGCAACTGTTGCAGGTGAAGCTCTTGGAGATGCCTCTTGCCGAACTTGAGCAGAGCGTCAGCGCGGAGCTTGACGACAACCCCGCCTTAGAGGAGAAGCGTGATGACGACGCGGCGGAGCTTGACAACGTTAGTGGCGAGGACACGAGCGACACCGATGGCGACTCTTATGAGGACAAGACCGAGCGCGAGGAGCGTGAGGAAGCCCTCGACAACGCGTTGGAAAACCTGGGCAGCGACGACGAGATGCCGGAGCCGACGCGCGGAGGCTCGCAAGCCGACCCTGATGCCGACTACGAGGAGACCGTGTGGGGAGACACCACGTCGTTTTACGACAAGCTGAAGGAGCAAATGGGGGAGACAGAGCTCACCGAGCAGCAGCGGCAGATAATGGAATATCTCATAGGCTCGCTCGATGGCGACGGGTTGTTGAGGAAGAGCCTCGACGACATCGACGACGAGCTGGCTATATACCAGGGCATAGACGTGCCCGTGGAGGAGATTGCCAAGGTGCTGCGCATATTGCAATCGTTTGACCCGGCGGGCATCGGCGCGCGCTCCCTGCAAGAGTGCCTCTCGCTGCAAATAGCCCGAAGGCCGGAGAGCAAGCTCAAGGACATGATGAAAGAGGTGATAGCTCACCATTTCGACGACTTCATAAAGAAGCATTGGGACAAGATAGCTCAATCGATGGGTCTAACCGATGACCAGGCCTCCATCGTGCACGACGAGATAAGAAAGCTGAACCCCAAGCCCGGCGCGGCGCTTGGCGAGACGGAAGGCAGGAGCCTTCAGCAGATAACGCCCGACTTCATCGTCGACACCGATGACGACGGCCACGTGACCTTCACCATCAACGACGGGCGCATACCCGACCTGAAGGTATCGCCATCGTTCACCGAGATGGTTGACACCTACCGCACCAACAAGCAAAACATGAACCGCAAGGAGAAAGAGGCTTTGCTCTACGCCAAGGAGAAGGTGGACAAGGCGCAAGGCTACATAGAGGCGGTGAAGCAGCGGAGGCACACGCTCAACGTCACGATGAAGGCCATAATAGACTGGCAAAAGAAGTTTTTCCTGAATGGCGACGAGGCAGACCTCAAGCCAATGAAGTTGAAAGACATTGAAGAGAAGACGGGACTCGACAGCTCGACCATATCGCGCGTGAGCAACATGAAATACGCCCAGACGCGATGGGGCACGTTCCCGCTGCGTTTCTTCTTCACCGACGGCTACGTCACCAAGGACGGCGAGGAGATGTCGACACGCAAGTTGAAGCTGGCGCTGAAAGACCTCATCGCCCACGAGGACAAGAGCAAGCCCCTGAGCGACGACGTGCTTGCCAAGGAGATGAAGAAAATGGGCTATCCATTGGCGAGACGCACGGTGGCGAAATATCGCGAGCAGTTGGGGCTGCCCGTGGCAAGGCTGCGCAGATGTTAACCTGTAAATTGATGATATGCGAGAAAAAGACATAATAATAGCGGCAAGGGCCGTGAGCATGGTGTTCACGCCGTTTTACCTGCCATTGGCAGGCCTGTTGGCGTTGTTCATCTTCAGCTACATGAGCCTCATGCCACTCTTCTATAAGACCCTGGTGCTGCTGACGGTGTATCTCTTCACCATCCTCTTGCCCACGCTCTTGATTCATGCCTACCGCAACTATCAAGGGTGGTCGCGCTGGCAACTGGGCAAGCGCGAGAGCCGCATGGTGCCTTATATCATCGCCATCCTCTGCTACACGCTGTGCTATTTCGTGATGAGCTATTTCCACGTGCCTCAGTTCATGGCCAACATCCTCATTGCGGCATTGCTCATACAGGTGGTGTGCGCCGTGGTTAACGTGTGGTGGAAGATTTCCACGCACACGGCGGCGATAGGAGGTTTCGAGGGCGCGTTGGTGGCATTTTCCATACTCTTCGCCTTCAACCCGCTATGGTGGTTTTGCGTCATCCTCGTCATTGCCGGTGGCGTGGGCACGAGCCGCATGATATTGAGGCAACACTCCTTGTCGCAAGTCGTCACCGGTTTCCTGTCGGGAACGGTGATAGGCTTTTGGGCGATAATTTAATGACAAAGAACTAAAAGCAAAGATTAACGATATAATATATAATAAACAGTATGAAGCCGTTAGTTAGTATTATCATGGGTTCCACAAGCGACCTTCCAGTGATGGAGAAAGCTTGCAAATGGCTTGAGGAACAGGAGATTCCCTTTGAGATGAACGCCCTTTCCGCCCACCGCACACCCGATGCCGTGGAGCAGTTTGCCAAAGGGGCCAAGGCGCGTGGCGTGAAGGTCATCATCGCCGGCGCTGGCATGGCCGCCGCCCTGCCAGGCGTGATAGCGGCATCTACGCCACTGCCCGTCATAGGCGTGCCAATCAAGGGCATGCTCGATGGCTTGGATGCCATGCTCTCCATCATCCAGATGCCTCCTGGGATTCCTGTGGCGACAGTTGGAGTGAACGGAGCCCAAAACGCTGCCATCCTCGCAGCCGAGATGATGGCGTTGGGCGATGAGGCCATTGCCAAGAAGGTGGACGCATGGAAGGCCGGACTGGGCAAGAAGATAGAAAAGGCCAACGCCGACTTGGCTTCCATAAAGGACTATAAATTCAAGTGCTGAATGGACTTGTTCAATTATCACCGTCGTGAGTCCTCGGTGGTGCATATCGGCGCCTTGGACATGGGTGGCGACAACCCCGTGCGCATACAGTCGATGACGACCACGAGCACCGATGACACCGAGGGCAGCGTTGCCCAGGCGGAGCGAATCATCAAGGCCGGCGGAGAACTCGTGAGGCTGACTACACAAGGCGTGAAAGAGGCGGAGAACCTGAAAAACATCAACGCCGGCATACGGCGCGACGGCTTCTCCACGCCCCTCGTGGCCGACGTGCATTTCAACCCCCGCGTTGCCGACGTGGCGGCATTGTATGCCGAGAAGGTGCGCATCAACCCGGGCAACTACGTGGACCCGGCACGCAAGTTCGTGAAACACGACTACACCGATGAGGAATATGCCAATGAGCTGAAAAAGATAGAAGACCGGTTGGTGCCTTTCCTCGACATCTGCAAGGAGAACCACACCGCCATCCGCATCGGCGTGAACCACGGCTCGCTGTCGGACCGTATACGCAACCGCTATGGAGACACGCCAGAGGGCATAGTGGAGAGCTGCATGGAGTTTTTGCGCATTTGCAAGAAGCACGATTTCAACAACGTGGTAATCTCCATAAAGTCGAGCAACACCGTGGTGATGGTGCGCTCGGTGCGCTTGCTGGTTGACACCATGGACAAGGAAGACATGCACTATCCCCTGCACCTTGGCGTGACAGAGGCTGGCGAAGGCGAGGACGGGCGCATAAAGAGTGCCGTGGGCATAGGCGCGCTCCTTGCCGACGGCATTGGCGACACCATACGCGTGTCGCTGACCGAGGAGCCTGAGGCGGAGATTCCCGTGGCCCGCCACTTGGTGGACTATATCAACCGCAAGGCCGGCCACCAGCTCATTCCCGCCGAGGCTTACGCCGGTTTCAACTGGCTCAGGCCAGAGCGGAGGGTCACCAAGGCGGTGGAAAACATTGGCGGCGACAACGTGCCCGTGGTGATGGTGAGCGAGAATGGCGACAAGGCCGCTGGCGAGGACGCCTCGTCGAAAGCCGATTACATATACGTTGGCTCCAATCTTCCAAAGGAGAGGAAGAAGGGCAAGAAGTATGTGGTGGACTATCAGCTCTACGTGCAAGCCGACGACAAGTCGCAACTGTATCCCATCTTTCCCGTTACGGCCATGCCGTTTGTCAGCATGGTGCAGGCTAAGTTGAAGTTCTTGGTGTTGCAGTTTGGCACTCCGTCTGACGAGTATCTCGCTTGCTTGAAGACGCATCCGGAGATAGTGGTCGTCTGCGTGAGCAACCATCAAAACAGGCTTGGCTCCCAGCGTGCGTTGGTTCACGAGATGATGATAGCCGGCGTGAAGAATCCCGTGGTCTTCGCGCAGATGTATCGCTTGAACGACACCGAGGAGTTTCAGCTTGAGTCGGCAGCCGACATGGGCGCGCTGATGATTGACGGACTATGCGACGGAATATGGCTCATGAACGATGGCGACATCGCCACATCTGCGATAGAGGGCACTGCTTTCGGCATATTGCAAGCCGGGCGGTTGCGCACGTCGAAGACCGAGTATATCAGTTGCCCGGGCTGTGGCCGCACGCTCTACGACTTGCGCGACACCATCAAGCGCATACACGAGGCCACCAAGGACATGAAGGGCTTGAAGATAGGCATCATGGGGTGCATCGTCAATGGCCCTGGCGAGATGGCCGACGCCGACTATGGCTATGTGGGCGCGGGCCCCGGAAAAATATCGCTCTACAAGGGGAAGGATTGCGTGGAGCACAACATCCCCGAGGACGAGGCCGTGGACCATCTGCTGAGGCTCATAAAGACTGACAGGCCGGAAGCCGCGAGCAAAAAGTAAATCACCCTTGAGATGACAAAACTTGTATATTGCATATTCTATGGCATCAGCACCTTGCCTTTCAAGGTGCTGTATGCCATTTCAGACATGCTCATGCCGTTGCTTTATTATATAATAAGGTATAGGCGTGGCATCGTGAGGCAAAACCTTGTCACTTCTTTCCCCGAGAAGTCGACACGCGAGGTGGTGGCCATAGAGAAAGAGTTTTATCATTGGTTTTGCGACTATTTCCTTGAGTCGATAAAGCTGTTGAGCATCAGCGACAAGGAACTGAACCGCAGGTTACACATAAAGAACCCCGAGGTTCACGAGCAATGGTATCTCAAAGGCAGGAACACCGCAGGGTTCCTTGGCCACTATTGCAACTGGGAGTGGCTCTCGCGCGTGGGCAAGGACATGAATCAGGAGCGCCGCGTTTGTCTCATCTACGACCCATTGCACAGCAAGGCCATCGACTATTTGTTTTTTCGCCTTCGCTCTTACGCGCCAACAGGCGTGCCAACGCCAAAGAAAGACATATTGCGGCAACTCGTGACGTGGAGGCGAGAGGGCAGGTACAGTCTTTCCGGCTACATTGCCGACCAATCGCCCAAGTGGGAGAACATTCACCTGTGGTTGCCATTCCTCAACCACCCACAGACACCAGTGTTCACAGGCGCCGAGCGCATTTCGCGCAAGATGAACGATGCCATTTATTACGTGAAGATGACGCGTCCTCGCCGTGGTTATTACGACGTGGAGTACGTGCCAATCACCGATGACCCGGCGAGCCTGCCCGAGGGCGAGGTGACACGTCGCTTCTTCAAGATGCTGGAGCAGTCCATTCAAGAGGCTCCAGCCTATTACCTTTGGACACACAACAGGTGGAAACGCACCAAGGAAGAGTTTGACCGCCTTTACACGGTTGTCAACGGCAAGGTGAAGAGACGGACAAACCAATAAGACAATGAAAGCGATGTGGATGATGATATTCCTCGTGTTGCCCGTCATCGGACTGTCATACGCGCTTTGGCACGTCTGGCAACTCTTGCCTTTTGCCAATCCCTGGCGGTGGGCGGCAGTGGCGGTGGCGCTGCTGTTTTTCCTGTCCATGTTTCTTGGCTTTTCGGGAGCGATAGAGAAAATGCCGCTTGACATGGCCACGGTGGCCTACGAGATAGGCAACTCCATGATTTTCATCTTGCTTTATCTCGTGCTGCTCTTCGTCGTGCTTGACCTTGGACGGCTCGCGCGTCTCGTGCCGCGATCGTGGTTGTTCAGCAACGGCCATACGGCAGTGGGGATAATCGTTTTCATGGTTGCCGTGTTCGTTTATGGCAACATTCATTATTATGACAAGACGAGGGTGCCCATTGAGATAAAGACCAAGAAGGACATAGGCAAGAAGCGTTTGAAGATAGTGCTCCTCAGCGACCTTCACCTTGGCTATCACAACCGCCGCGCAGAGTTCCGCAAATGGGTAGACCGCATAAATGCCGAGCATGCCGACCTCATACTCATTGGCGGAGACATAATAGACATCAGCGTGCGTCCGCTCATTGAGGAACGTGTGGCGGAGGAGTTTCATCGCTTGAACGCGCCCGTATACGCTTGCCTTGGCAACCACGAGTATTACAGCGGTGAGCCCAAGGCGCAACGCTTCTACAAGGATGCCGGGATAACGCTGCTTCGCGACAGCGTGGCAACGGCTTGTGGCATAAGCGTCATTGGCCGCGATGACCGCACCAACCAGCATCGTCGCCCTTTGTCTGAGCTTACGCGTGGAGTGGACAGGAACAACACGTTCACCATTCTTCTCGACCACCAGCCTTATCATTTGGAGGAGGCGGAGAAAAACGGTATCGACTTCCAGTTCAGTGGCCATACCCATCATGGGCAGGTATGGCCAGCGTCGTGGGTCACCGATGCCATCTACGAGGACGCTTTCGGTCCGTTGCGTAAAGGCGTGACGCAATATTATGTAAGCTCAGGCATGGGCATCTGGGGCGGCAAGTTCCGCATAGGCACACGCTCGGAATATGTCGTGCTGACGGTCACGGGCCGAGGATAAATGACATAGGATTTAAAAACATAGCGGAAGCCAAAAATCATTTTTTATTGATAGTCATCTTGTGATAATCGTGATAAATATAGTACCTTTGCAGGTAGCACATATATAACAGGAGGAGCAAGACATGGCACACGTCAACAACCGCAAGCTGCCGGCAGGCATTCAGTCGTTTAAGGTCATCAGGGAAGAAGGCTATCTCTATGTTGACAAGACTGACATCGTTTGGAATTTAGTGAACAGGGGCAACAAGTTCAACTACTTGAGCCGTCCACGTCGCTTCGGCAAGTCAATCCTTGTTGATACGCTGCAGATGTATCTTGAAGGCAGGAAGGAACTCTTCGAGGGGCTGAAAATCATGCAGATGGAGAAAAACTGGAAGCAGCACGCTGTCGTTCGCCTCGACATGAGCTTGGCTGGTTCCGACCC
>DAINOS010000113.1:0-8361 GCA_036743855.1 Prevotella sp.
GAGGCATAAACCACAAGTTAGACAATGGAAAAATATAATATCATTTATCCCGAATGCAGGGGATTGTTTCAAGATCAAATATCAGAGCTGGGCTCGACATTGAACGATTATCTTTCTGAGGAGTCTTCAGATGGAAGGCATATAGCCTATTCCAAGGTATTTTTGAGCGACATTCACAACCAATACGCAGCCTTGGAATCGTCGTCGACATTTTGCGACATATTGTCAAAGGCTCCATGCAGCGTCATCGGCCAGGCTCCACTCAAAGGGTGCAAGGTGGCGGTGCTTGTGAAGACGACAGACCTCGCTGAGACTCTGGTGTTTCACAGCATTCGTCTCAGCGAGGACGAGACCATCGGCGAGACTTCATATCTGCAAACCCTCGCCCTCTTCAAGAAATATATTGACTATCTTGACGAGCATCATCTCGACATGAAGACGCACCTCGTGCGCACCTGGATATACATAAGCGACATAGATGTCAATTACAGTGGGGTAGTGAAGGCGCGCAACGACATATTCGCCCGATACGGACTGACAGCCGATACCCACTACATAGCCTCCACGGGCATAGGCGGCGACAGCCAGTCGCGTCATGCTTGCGTGGCGATGGATTTCCTCACCTATCCGCATATCGTGGAAAACCAGAAGAAGTATTTGCAAGCTCTCGACCATCTCGATCCCACTCACGACTATGGAGTGGCTTTCGAGCGTGCCACGCGGCTCGACACCGGCAGCGCGATACACTATTACGTGTCGGGCACCGCGAGCATCGACCGTCACGGCAACGTGTTGCACCTCGGCGACGTGAAGCTCCAAGCCGAAAGGCTCATAGAGAACATTAGGGCTCTACTTGCCGATGGCGAAGCCTCATTGACAGACATCCGTTACTTGATTGTATACCTGCGCGACATTAGCGATTACCAAACCGTGGAAGCCATTTTCCGCAAACATTTTCCTGATACGCCTTACATCATCGTGCATGCCAAGGTGTGCCGCCCCGAATGGCTTATCGAGGCGGAGTGCATTGCTGAAAAGGACTGCTAATAGCCAATGGCTTTCAATAGCTCACCTTGATTCGTGACGGGAGAGGTTATCAGCTCTGGCAAGTTGTATGTTTTCATGAAAGTGTCGTAGAATGTGGGCGACTTTTGCGGCAGTACGAAAGGCTTGCTGAATCGCCCCGAACGTTTGTCGAAGTGGGCGAAGTAGGGGCGTGCCCAACCACCATCCATGCGTTTGCTGCTGAACACCATCCAGCGTCCTGTCGACGACCATGTGTGGAAGCTCTCCACGTCTCGACTATTCAACTCGTCAAGGCATCGCACGCGTCCTGTCTTCAGGTCGAGCATGGCAAGGTCTGCCTCCGTGTGCCATATAGAGAAATTGCCATAGTTGAATATCACGAATACAACATACCTTCCATCGGGCGACACACGTGGCAGACTGACGGTGCGACGCGTGGCACTTGCCTTGTATAGGCACTTTGGAGTACCAAACTGTCGTGTCTTCGCGTTGAAAGACACGCTCCACAGGTCGTAGCGGAGGCTGTCGAGTGGCGTGTCCTTGTTGTAGGCGTTGCCACGGCAGAAGAACAATGTCTTGCCATCGGGACTCCAATCGGGGAATGTCTCCATGGCGTTGTCGCCGCTCAGCGCTGGCGAGGTGATAATCTCGTCGCGCCGTATGTCGTAAACGCCAAGGTCGGCGGCGAGATCGCTCACCTCGATGGCTTTCTGCCCGCTCGAATGGAAGAACTGTTGTATGTCGTTCATTGAGAAGGCTATGAACTGTCCATTTGGGTGCCATCTGGCATAGGTGGCACCCATCTTCACGGTGGCGCATCGTGGTGTGACCTTGCTCACGGAGCCGTTTCGGCTGATGAGTGTGCCGCCATTTTTGCCGCGCACGTGTATCATGAAGTCGCGAGTGGAGTTTTGGCGAAACGTGTGGCAGTTGACGCATTGCTTGCCGAAAGCTCGGTTGTCGAGTATTGTCGTTTCATCAAAGTTGGTCAAGTTGCGCTGGTATATGCCCATCTCGTTCCACAGTTCGTAGCCAGGATAAAGCAGACGGTAGGCAAGGTACGAGTCGATGGTATCGCGGCTTATAAAGTTTGTTATCGGGCGATATTCTGTCCATTTGCCATTGCGCTTAACGCCTATTGTGATGGTTATCTTTCCGCCCTTGTTGGCTTTGAGCATGTCGTGCCACATGCTCTCAGGCATCTCTACGCCGGCATCGGTAGACACTGTGCGATAGTATTCCTTCCCTCCAGCTACGACCACCACTTGATAAGCTTCGCCAGATTGCGCAACGCGAAAATTTGTTGGCGCGATGTTGCAAGGCAGCGTTACCCCAGCATAGTCGGGGGAAATGAGTGGCTGTGACTTTGCGTAAGAATCTGGGTGCTTATAGCCATTCTCGCATGCGGCGAACAACGCGATAGAGGCCATGCAAAATATTATATGCTTTATTGTCATTGCTTCGCTTCTTTTTTATTTCTTCAATTTGTTTCCGTATGGGCTCACATAGTTAAGGTAGAACCAGTAGGTGTTGCCAAACTCTGCTTGGAGTGCCGCCATGTTGCCTGTCTGAGCGAGGTGTGCGTATTGTTGGAACCTACCGCGTGTCTCATCCGATGGCTGAAGCCCATTGGTGTAGTTGCCGCCAAGTTGGTATACGAGCAGGGCCTCATCTAAAACGCGCGGCATTTGGCCTGGATGATACCTCTTGCAAAGTGGCAGTGCCTCTACAAGGCGCGACAGGTTGTTGGACAACAGCAAGTCGCACATCAGGTAGTCGTAAGCCATACGGTTGTGTGGGTCTTGCTCAAGCACGTATTGCAGGTTGGGGCCAATGTTCTCCACGTTTATGAAGTTGGCTTTCGGCGGCTCCTTTGTGGAGAACGCGTGCAGACCCGGCACCTTGCCGCTCTCCACGCAAGCCTCAAGGTGGTCGGCCTCATCACGATAGAACAGGCTTTGGCGCAACCTCGCGATGAATTTGCGCGCTATGGCCTTGCGTCCATTTACTATGTTGTAACGGGCGAGATTGATGAGTCGTGGTGCTGTCTCGCCCCAAACCACCATGGCCTCAAACTCCCAGTGTTGCGCATCGTTGATGCATCCCAGCTGTTCGAGCAGATAGTGCCCGAACTCTGTCTCACGCGTGCGGCTTTGCCATGGGAAGTATAGTGCGTTGACACCCACGACAGGCTGATAGTCGAGCAGGTGATCGAGCAGCATTCCCTTGTTGTAAAGCGCAAGGTTGTGGAAATAGAAAATCAGAGGGTTGGCTTGCTGGCTGTTGCTGAGATAGCGCTCGGTATGGTGTAATGCCGCGTCCCAGTCGTGGTGGTCTATGGCTTGCTGCGCCTTAATCATGCGAAACTCGCTCATGGAGAATGAGCGCATGAAGCTATAGCCCGAAATGATGGTGATGACCACAAGAGACGCAATATTGGCAGTGGCATATTTCCAGCCTGTCAGCGATGATGGTCTCACATGTTTGCCCTTTGCCCAAAAACAAGCGACCATTGTCAATATTCCGAAAATGATAAACGCCCACACCGCTATGGACAACGAATGGGACAGGCGTGCTGTCCACACCCAAATGGCGATAGCTGGTATGAGAGAGAGGCGCAATGTGTCCTCGCGAAGCGTAAGAGCCGTGAATATGCGCCATGTCATGAGATAGACGCACGTGATCAACGCGCTCATGACCGCGGCACCCAACACCGGATAATAGAAAAACTGCACGACAAAAGCCGTGAGCCACTCTGTCAGCGTGTGGCTGCTGAAATACTCGCCGGTATAGAGAAATAACTGGTGTTGCTCGTTGTAGTATAGCACGTGAGACAGCAGGTCGCTGTACGACTCGAATACGATGACAAACAGCACGATGGCTAACAAATAGTGTAAACGAGCTCTCATTGCTTGTGTCTTTGGAAATGCTTAAATTTTGGTAAAGATAAAAAAGAAATGCGCCGAGAATGGATTGGTTGTCAAATCCCATAAACGGCACACTTCTTTTTCGTGTCTTATTCAGTAAGTCTTATTCCTTACTATATCCAGGATTCTGCTTGAGCTTTGGATTGAGATCCATCTCTTCTTGCGGAATCGGGAAAATATAGTTATTGTCGCTATACTTGCTACCCGGTAGGTCTACATGCTCCGTGCCAACATACGGTGTGAAATTATTGCCTTTGAGTGTCCACACCATGCTGTGATACTTGCGGTTGAGCACTGCCTTGGCATCACCCCAACGGCGCAGGTTCCATTTGCGTATCGGGCCTTCAAGGGCGAACTCCACGCGCCACTCGTTCTTGATGCGCTTCAGCAGCTCGGCCTGTGTGCCGCAATAGGTTGGCTTGCTCGAGTCGGTGTTCTGCAATGGCGGCATGCCGACACGCGCGCGCACCTGGTTCACAGCATCGAAAGCCTCAGCGCATAGGGGTTGGAGGTTGTTCATGGCCTCGGCATAGGTCAGAAGCACCTCGGCATAACGTATTATCACATAGTCCTTGCCCATGTCCCAACCAGTCGATGCCGGGTCGATTGATGGGTCGAGCCACTTCTGCTGGTAGTAGCCTGTCTCAGTGGCATCACCATGGCGGCCTATGCCCGTATTGCCGCTGCTTGACAATGGTGCCACGTGGATTGTCACGCCATACATTGTCTCGCCGTCGTGCAAGATACATGCCTCAAGTCGTGGGTCGCGGTTCTTGAATGGGTCTGCAGGGTTGAAGATGGTCGAGAGCTGCGGACTGTTGGCAGTGGGGTTGCCATTGTCATCGCGGTCTACCACGCCAGCGTCATTGGTCTTGTAGATAGGGCTGCCGTCCTTGTCCTCAAACGCGTCGACAAGGTCTTGTGTGGGATCCATTCCGCCCCAACCGAGAGTAGGGAAGCACTCCCAACCAATGAGATAGTTGGTCTTGTCTGGTGCGTTGTATTGCACAAAGAGGATGTTCTCCTTGCATCCGTCGGCCTCTTCCCAAAACAGGTTGGCATACTTTCCAGTGTTGTTCTTGTCCCAAAGCTCATACTTACCCGACTGCATAATGGCCTTGGCCTCGTTTGCGGCAGTCTGGTTGTCACCATAGTACATGGCGGCACGCATCTTCACGGCGCGTGCCGCACCTTTGGTTATACGACCGTAGGAAGAGGCATCCCACTCCTCAGGCAAATACTCTATGGCCTTGTCGAGGTCGGCCATCGCCTTGGTGTAAACGTCCTCGCGCGATGACTGCTCAATGTCGTGTAGGTCGCTGAGTGTCAGAGGCTTGTCGACATAAGGCACTGAACCGAAATTTTGTATGAGATTCCAGTATATGTAGCCACGGAAGAAATAAGCCTGTCCTTCGAGCTTCTTGCGTGTGGCATCGTCCATGTCAATGGTAGGAATCTTCTCAAGCGCAAGGTTTGCCTCGCGTACGTAAGTATAGTCGGAGCTCCATCCGTAGTCAGAAGGATCGTATACGCCTTTCGCCTCGTTGCCAGCTGCCCATTTTATGCCCATAGTGGCATCATCGGTATTGATGGCCTCGTCGGCAGACCAGCCGAGATAGTTGTAAATGTCGCTGACATACATCTCGGCATCGTTGCTATCCTTCCAGAAGCTTGCGTCGGAAAGTTCTTCCTTAGGTGTCTTGTCAAGGAAGTCGCTGCACGATGATAGGGCTGCCATTCCGACAAAAGCCAATGCTATTTTGAATATTGTATGTTTCATTTTCTTGTTGATTTTTTAGAATGTGAGTTTGAGACCAAGAGATATCTTTCTCACGTTGCTGTATGACCAACCACGTGTGTTGCCAGACTCCGGATCCAGCCCCTTGTCAAGTCCTGTAATGGTAAAGAGGTTCTCACCCGTCACGTAAACTTGTGCATACGACAAGCCAATGTGCTTGATCAGCTCCATCGGCAATGTATAAGAAAGCATGAGGTTCTTCAGGCGAACGTAAGAAGCGTCCTGCAACCAGAAAGTTGACAACACATAGTTTGTTTGCGATGAAAGCGAGAGGCGTGGGAAAGTGCCATCGGGGTTCTCTTCGCTCCAGCGATTCCAGTGCTTGTTCAGGCACGACGCGCTGTTGTAGAAAGCGTATGAAGATTCGCCGTTATAGTAACGCTTGCAGTCGAAAGCTCCCTGGAGAAGTCCGCTCAGTTCAAAGTTCTTATAGCTCACGCTGAAGTTGAAACCACCTGTCCAGTTAGGGAACTGGTTGCCAATTATCTGGCGGTCGCCTGCAGCCGTGATCTTACCGTCGCCGTCAAGGTCCTTGTAGCGGATGTCGCCAAGTTTCTCGTTGCCAGTGCGCTTCGGTCCTTTGTCGAGCTCCTCCTGTGTACGGAACAAGCCGTCGGCCACGTATCCATAGTAAGAGTTGATGGGATAGCCCTCAAGGTTCCAGATATTTGAATCGCTCGTAGGACCTTCCGTGCCAGCCATGTCAATGATCTTGTTCTTGTTGTAGGCCATGTTTAGCGACACGTTGTATTTCCAGTCCTTGCCGATGCGGTTGTTGTGGCCAAGAGTTAACTCAAAACCGGTGTTCTGTACGCTGCCCACATTCTGGGCGGGAGCGTCAAGGCCGATTACGCCCTGTAGAGGCAAGTAGAGGAGCATGTCGTTGGTCTTCTTCTTATAGACCGAAAGCTCCATGGTAATCTTGTTGTCAAGGAATCCTGCGTCAAGACCAAGCTCGTAGTTAGTGACAGTAGCCCATTTAAGCTTGTCGTTCACGAGACGGCTCTCGTAAGCGGTAGAATAAAGAGTGTTGCCGAACATGGTGGAGCCATAGGCGTATGTAGGCACAGACGGATACAGGTCAGACGAAGCGAGCTCCTCGTTACCGGTCTTACCCCAGCCGAGGCGCAACTTGAGGTTGCTCAGCCAGTCGACATTCTTCATGAATTTCTCCTCTGATATGCGCCAACCAGCCGAGAATGCAGGGAAAGTGCCCCAGCGACTTGCCTTGGGGAAGCGTGAAGAAGCGTCACGACGGATGTTTGCCTCAAAGAGGTACTTGCCAGCGTAGTTGTATTGCAAGCGGCCGAAATATGACAGACGTGTCATCTCTGTGCCACCGCTCGTGTTCTTCTGCGATGAGGCATCGAGGGTATTGAGCGACTCGTCGAGGTTGTTGTTGCCACCGCCCTTGCGTGTGGCAGTGACATAGCGCGACTTCACGTCATACGACTCCATACCGGCAAGCACGGCAAGGTTGTGGTCACCGAACGACTTGCTGTAATTGACAAGGATCTGACCTGTGAGATAGTCGTAGTTGTAGTTGCGCACATAACCCTCGCGCAAACCTGAATTGTATGTGCCATACCCCCAATTTTTCTTGAATCCGAGCTGGTCGTCAGTCCAGTTGCGCCAAGAATACACACCCTTGATGCTGAGGTCCTTGATAGGCTTTATTTCCGCAGAGCCGATGAGGAACACCTCTTGGTTGATGTCCTTGGTCCAGCCTGTCTTGTCGCGTCCCTGCACGGCTACAGGGTTGTCCACGCCTACGAACTTGAAGTTGCCGTCCTCGTCGTATACAGGGTCGGTGGGGTGGGAACGTGAAATGCCCTGGATGACCTGGGTGAATCCGCTCCACGCATCGCGCTTCGTGCCACGATAGCCAGAGGCGTTGAGCCCGAGAGTGATATATTTGTTGATTTGCGACGTGATGTTCATGCGGGCATTGATACGTTTGTAGTCTATGTCCTTCGTGACACCATCCTGGCCAAGATAACCAAGATAAAGGTTGTATGTAGTCTTGTCGTTGCCGCCGCTGAGTGTAAGGTTGTGCTGGTGCTCGAATCCGCTACCTGTCAGGGCTTCCTTGTACCAGTCTGTACTTGGCAGTTCTCCCGTGCGGTATTTTTCAACGGTCTCGTCAGAGAAAGGTTTTGTTGCGCCAGGGTGGTCGTTGAGGTAAGCCTCATTATAAAGATATGCATAGCCGTAAGCGTCTACGAGGTCGAGCTTGGAAAGAAGCGAAGACCATGAGAACGTGGCATTATAGGAGACAGAGGTCTTGCCAGTCTTGCCCTTCTTGGTTGTGATAAGTATGACACCGTTAGCGGCCTGCACACCATAGATGGCTGCCGAGGCAGCGTCCTTCAATACTGTCACCGACTCAATTTCGGAAGGGTTGATAACATTCATCGAACCTGGCACACCATCGACAATAACGAGTGGTGAGGCTGAATTGATGGAGTTTTTACCACGAACGGTTATCGAGGCATTCTGGCTGCCCGGAGCTCCGGTGGTCTGTACGGCAGTGACACCAGGCATCTCGCCTGCCAATGCAGAGGAAATACTTGACACTGGGCGTGAGGCAAGTTGCTCAGCGTTTACAGA
>DAINOS010000114.1:0-8260 GCA_036743855.1 Prevotella sp.
GCCTCTGCCGCCGAAATCGTCACTGGAGCCTTGCAAGACCAAGACCGTGGAACAGTTGTGGGAAGACGCTCCTTTGGCAAAGGCTTGGTTCAACGGCCTGTGGAATTTCCAGATGGTTCCATGATGAGGCTCACCATCGCGCATTATTACACACCGTCTGGTCGATGCATACAAAAACCATACGTCAAGGGCGACCGCAAGGACTATGAAATGGAGCTCGACACGCGCTACAAGCATGGAGAGCTGTATTCTGCCGACAGCATCCATTTTGCCGATTCCTTGAAATATTACACCCTCCGCAAGCATCGTGTCGTGTATGGCGGCGGTGGCATCATGCCCGACTATTTCGTGCCTCTCGACACCATGCAGTTCACCAACTTCCATCGCAAGCTGATGGCGAAGGGAATAGTATTGGACAACGACCTTAAATACATGGACTCGCATCGCAAGCAGCTCAAGGCGAAATACCCACAGTTCAAGAACTATCTCGAACATTTCACGGTACCCCAGCAACTTGTCGACAGCATCATCAGCGATGGCAAGAAGCAGAAGATAGAGCCAAAGGACAAGGCTGAGCTTGACCGCACACTCGTTTACCTGCGAGCTCAACTCAAAGCTCTCATCGCCCGCGACATCTGGGACATGAGCCAATATTTCCAGGTAATGAACCAGCAAAGCAACATCGTGAGAAAGGCGTTGGAGGTAATAAATAAGCCTTGACGCGACCTTCCTGTCAAGATAAGACTCTTAAATATCATCTACTTTTATATAAGTGTAAGCGTAAGCTATTGATTCTGAAAATCAATGGCTTACGCTTTTTTGTATTGTCGTGGAATCCACTTTTTGAGCATATTACTTGATTTCGTGTGTCGTTTTTTACTATCTTTGCAACAACAACAAGAAAACCAAAACTTAATTTTTAACTCACATGAAACAAGCAAGACTAATAACCCTATTGGTAGCTCTGCTGTGTACTGTTATGACGTGGGCCCAGGACGCTTTGTACAAGGGCACCATCGTCGACAAGTCCGGTGAGCCAATCGTCGGTGCGTCCGTCATGGAGAAAGGCAGCTCTCGAGGCTCTGTCACTGACCTTGACGGTAATTTCTCTTTCAAGGGGCAACCAGGCTCCACTCTCGTGATTTCCTATATAGGATACGTGACGCAGGAGAAGAAAGGCACTTCTGACATGCATATCACGCTTCTTGAAGACCAGAAGAGCCTTTCCGAAGTCGTCGTGATTGGTTACGGTGTACAGAAAAAGAGTGTGGTGACGGCATCCATTGCCAAGGTCGACGCTTCTGATTTGGCAGAGACGGCTCCCGTGCGTGTCGACAACGCGTTGAAAGGACTCGCCGCCGGCGTGAACGTGACGTCAAACTCCGGCCAGCCTGGTGCCGCGGCACGTATACGCGTGCGTGGTACGGGTACAATCAACAATTCTGACCCGCTTTATATCATTGACGGCATTCCATACGAAGGCTCGTCTGGCATTGATGCCTTGAACCCTAACGACATTGAGAGCATAGAGGTGCTGAAAGACGCTGCCTCTGGTGCCATATATGGCGCGCGTGCCGCCAATGGCGTAGTGCTCGTAACCACGAAGCAAGGCAAGAGCGGCAAGGCGCAAATCAACTACGACTTCTCTTATGGTTGGCAGTCGAAATGGCGCAAGCGCGACGTGCTCAACGCAACCGATTACGCCATCCTGCAAAACGAGCAGTATGTCAACTCCGGTTCGGCGCCTCTTTATGCCGACCCATATCATTTGAAAGACATCAACGGCAATGCCGTCACCACCGGCACCGACTGGCAAGACCTCGTGTTCAACGACAATGCGCCGGTGCAGAAGCACGATGTCTCCGTGAACGGCGGAAACGACCGCGTGAAGTATTACCTCTCAATGGGCTACTACGATCAGGAAGGTATCGTTGGCGGAAACTACGGCAAGTCAAACTACAACCGTCTGACCTTGCGCTCCAACACCAACATGAACGTCATCGACGCCACCAAGGATCGCAACTTCCTCAACAAGCTTGACCTCAGCGTTAGCCTCTCTTACGCTCGCATCAAGAGCACAAGCATCGACGCCAACTCCACATGGGGCTCGGTACTTGGCTCAGCCCTCGCTCTCTCCCCAATCTTGCCGCCTTTCGTGACTGGCGACGCGGCCAAGGCGCAGCACAACCGCTACACCTACACCGACTATTCGAAAGACCCCAAGGGCGTGCTAACCCCTTATGATGACGTGAAAGACAAGAACGGCAACATCGTTATGATTCCTGGCACGGCCTACAACGAGATGAACAACCCTCTCGGCTTGCTCCTCGAACCTTCGCAGCCAAGTTGGAGCCACCACTTCACTGGCAACTTCTCTGCCGAGCTCGGCGTGATAGACAACCTCAAGTATCGTTTCTCATACATGGCCGACATGGCCTTCTGGGGATCGGAGACCGCCACGCTGCAGACTTTCTACAACTCAGCCAACAACAACTCGCAATATACCAGTGCCACGGTCAACAACTGCCGCAACACCACGTGGCAGGTCGAGAACACGCTGACCTACGACAAGACCTTTGGCGACCACCACTTCAACGTCGTGCTCGGCCAGAGCGCGTTGTCTTACAGCGGCTATCAGATTGACGGCTCCAAGAAATACCTTGTCAATCCTCTCAAGCCTTCCATAGCTTATTCCAACGGAAACTATCGCCTGACATACGCTGACGATGGTACCGTGAACGGCGCCGTGGTAGACCATTCGGTGAACGCTTACCCATACGATCCCTATAAGATGACTTCGCTCTTCGCGCGTCTCTCTTACAACTACCAAGAGCGCTATATGGCTCAAGTCACACTTCGTCGCGACGGTTCCAGCCGTTTCGGTTCGAACCATAAGTTCGGCACGTTCCCATCAGTGTCGTTGGGTTGGAACATAGCCAACGAGCCATACCTCAAGATGCCACAGTGGTTGAACATCCTCAAGGCACGTTTCTCTTGGGGCAAGAACGGTAACGACAACATCGGCAACTTCCGCTACACTGTCAACACAGCGTCTGGCAACAACTATTATTTCGGCAACCCTGTCAACCTCGTGCTTGGTTCCAAGGCAAGCGGTCTTGCCAACCCCGACTTGAAATGGGAGGAGAGTGAGCAGACTGACATCGGTCTCGACTTCGCCTTCTTCCACTCAGCGCTCACTTTCACGGTAGACTACTTCAACAAGCGCACCAACGGCATGCTTATGACCATGAACATTCCTTCATACGTTGGCGAGTCGAAGCCTATCGGCAACGTGGGCGACATGCGCAACCGCGGCGTGGAGTTTGAGCTTGGTTACAAGTGGCATGTGGCCGACGCCAACTTCTCCGTCAAGGGCAACGCCTCTTACCTGAGCAACACACTTCTGGAATATGGCAACGAGACTGGCTACGCCGACCTCGACTCCTTCCAAGGCATTGGCACCATCACCCGCGCCGAGAACGGCCATCCTTTCCCGTTCTTCTATGGCTACAAGACGGCAGGCATCTTCCAGACATTGGATGAGGTCAACAGCTATGTCAATGCCGACGGCAAGCCCATCCAGCCCAACGCGCAGCCTGGTGACGTGCGCTTCGTGGACGTGAATGGCGACGGACAGATCGACAACAACGACCGTACCGACATTGGCAACGGAACGCCTAAGTGGACCTTTGGCGTCAACTTCAACGCCTCATGGAAAGGCTTCGACTTCAACATGTTCTGGCAGGGCGTGGCAGGCGTGGATGTCTTCGACGCCACACGTCGCACCGACATCGCTTCCAGCAACTATCCCTCATGGATGCTCGGACGCTGGACAGGCCCAGGCACGTCAAACAAGATTCCTCGCCTCTACAACGGCGACGCCAACAACTGGCAGTCGAGCGACCTCTATATCTTCGACGGCTCATATCTCCGCTTGAAGAACGTCACCTTGGGCTACACTCTCCCGAAGAGCCTTACCATGAAGCTCATGGTGGAGCGCCTGCGCTTCTATGTCAGCGCCGAGAACCTGTTCACGTTCACCAAGTATCATGGCTTCGACCCGGAGATTGCCTCTGGCGGCACGTCGCTTGGCGTGGACTATGGTGTATATCCGCAAGCTCGCACATGGACCGTAGGATTCAACATCACACTTTAACTTCTCACTTCCTAATATAATTCTAAAACATCATGAAGAAATCTAATATATTCATTCTTGGCATCATGAGCCTGGCCACTGTCGGGCTGACGGGATGTGGCGAGGGCTTTCTTGATGTGGAGTCGCAAACCTCCGACGATGTCAACGAATACTATACCACCGATGATCACATACAAGAGGCGTTGACGGCTTCTTACGACCCTCTTCACTGGGCCGACTGGGGCAACGGCAACTACGCGCCCATAAACCTTTGCAGCGACATCATGAGCGACGACTGCTATCCTGGCGGCGGCAGCGCGAGCGACATGCTCAACTGGCAATTGATGTTCAACTTCAAGGCCACGTCGGAGAACACGCTGGCATCCCTGTGGACCGACGAGTACAGCGGCGTGAAGCGTTGCAACGACCTTATAAGTTATGTGGACAAGGCACTTGCCATGCAAGGCAGCGACCTCACGCAGGAGCATGCCGACTCCTACACGGCACAGGCGCGCGTGTTGCGCGACTACTACTACATGATCCTGTGGAAGTTCTGGGGCAACATTCCTTACTTCACCCAGAACCTCAGTGGCGACTACAAGGCTCCGCAGCTCAAGGCCGACGAGATATACAACAACATCATCACCGACCTTGAGGACGCGCTCGACAAATATGGCTCCGCCCTGCCGATGAAGGCTTCCTCAGGCGACGAGGGTCGCGTGACCAAGGCTTTCGCCTATATGATCTACGCTGAGCTCGTGATGTACCAAAACGACGAGAGCCGCTATTCCAAGGCATTGGGTTACATGAATGAGATTATCCAGAGCGGACAATATGCCCTCAATCCCGACTTCAAGGCCATGTGGACCGAGAGCGGTGAGTGGTGCTCGGAGAGCATTTACGAAATCAACTACGACGACAACAATCACCAGCGTGGCTGGAGCGCGCCTCTCGCCGTGGGTGGCACGGTGCTGCCCCGTCTCCTTGGCCCTCGCGGCTGGACGGCAGGCGTGGAAGGCGTTGACAACGGATGGAGCTTCGGCCCAGTGCGTCATGCCGCATACAATATGTACTCCGGGCAGGATGTCCGTCGCGACGTGTCAATCTTCGACGCCGACAAGGCTGCTGCCGACAACGGCATCACCTACACTCCGGGATACATGAACACGGGTCTCTTCCAAGGCAAGTACTTGCCGATGGTCGAAAACGTGAAGGACGCTGGCTGGGACGCGGACCTCAACTTCAACAACAACCTGCGAGTGTATCGCTATGCCGAGACCCTGCTCAACGCCGCCGAGCTGCTGCTCCGCACCAACGGCGACAACGCCACGGCGCTGAAGTATGTCAACATGCTGCGCGAGCGCGCCGGCATCGCCAACCTGACGAGTGTCAACCTCGATGCCATCATCAACGAGCGTCACTTGGAGTTCCTTGGCGAGGGCAAACGCTATTGGGACCTCGTGCGCACTGGCAAGGCCGCCACGACGCTCGTGCCCGACGAGGAGGGCAACCGCACGGCTTCGTGGACGGAAAACAAGAAGTATCTCCCCATACCGCAAAGTGAAATATCCGCCGATCCAAATCTTCAGCAAAACGACTATTAGTATTAGTGACAAGAGAATAAAGGATAATAAAAGAAGAATAATACCATGAAAACAAAGATATTCGTTACATGTCTCGCTGCCTTGGCTCTCGTGGCTTGCTCGCCAGAGGACTACAGTGGTGCTGACCCTAACGGTCTGCCGCAGGTGGGCGACTACGCCGATGCCTTCAAGGTGACCGTTGACCAGAACACAAACCAGGCGCACTTCGATTTCGACCAGACTGTCCAAGGCGTCACGCCGGTGTGGATTATCAATGGCTCGCGCTATTCCACGGCTTACAAGGACTCCGCCTACTATCGCAAGGCGGGCGACTACACCGTGGAGTATAAGGTGAAAAACCGCAATGGCATATCCGACGGAAGCCTGACGCAGACGTTCCATGTCAACAAGACCAAGATGAACGGCTTTGGCGGTTTCGTGGCCGACAGCGAGTTTAACCTCTGGCGCAGCGAGGATGCCTCGGCCCACAAGCCAAGCTCATTCTACTATGCCCCGGGATGGAGCCAGATAGCTGACCCGACGTACAGCATGGACGGCTACGACTATGAGAACATCACCCTGCCCACAGCCACAACAGACCAGTGGCAGGGACAGATGCACTTGCCTTCCAACATCTCGCTCTCGGCGGACAAGAACTACGACTTCTCGGTCATCCTCACTTCCAATACCGACCACAACGGCGTGACCATCAAGGTGTGCGACGCGTCTAACGACGGCAACTACCTGTTCCAGGAAGAGATGGAGCTGAAGGCTGGTGAGCCTGTTTGCTTCTGGAAGAGCGACCTGAAGGGCATCAACGCCTCGCAGATAAAGATCGTGTTCGACTTTGGCGGCAACGCCGACAACACGGTTATCAGCGTGGAGAACATCGTCTTGAAAGACCATGCCAACGACGACGGCACCAAGCTGCCTGAGGTGGTGGAAGACCCGACGGTCTACACCTACAACTCGCCAAACAACATCTGGAAGCAGATAGACGACAACTTCAGCGAGTCGATGATGACATTCTATTATGTCAATGGCGACAACTGGGCTGCCAACCCCGACCCGATAGGCTTCAAGCCCCTCGGTGGCGGCAAGTACCAGATTACGTTGCCCGACGCGAGCAGCCAGCAGTGGCAGGCTCAGGTGATTTTCCACACGGAGCTCCTCGGCAAGCTCTTGCCCATTGCGGCTGGCGAGAACTACGACATGCGTATCAAGGTGCATTCCACCACCGACATCCCTCAAATGACCTTTAAGGTGGGTAGCGCTGACGACTCTAAAATATTCTTCACGGATGGACGTCACGACATACCAGCGGACACCGAGACCGAGATAAAGGTGCCGGCGAAGTCGCTCTCGGCTGACGCGTCATCCATTAACGTGGCACTCGACTTCGGCGGCGCGCCTGCCGGAACGGTGGTCACCATAAGCGACATCACGATTCAGAAAACAGCTAAATAGTAACTATTTAACCTGAGGGTATGCCATGCGGAAGGCGTGGCATGCCCTTTCTTAATAATTATCATATCATGAGAATAAGCAATTTGCTCCTGTTGTTCTTCCTGTTCATGTCGCTGACGGCGTGTGGAGGCAATGGAGGTGGCGACAACAACGTCACCACGTCGACCCTCACGGCTTCTCCCGCGAGCATAGACAGTCCGGCTGATGGCGGTACGTTTTCCGTGGCGGTGACCGACGCCCCCAAGGAGTGGCGTGCCTACACGGAGGACAGCTGGATAAAGGTGACATCCACGGGCACGACCTCGAAGAGCGGGTCGGTGAGCGTCACCGTCGAGGCCAACAACGGCACCGACGCGCGCAGCGGCAACGTGAAGATAGTGTCGGGCATACAGACCGTGACCGTTCCAGTCGTACAGCAGCCGTCATCATCCGAGGTTGACCCGCCAGACGACGACATCAAGGTGCCGGCGGGATACAAGTTAGTGTGGCACGACGAGTTCGACGGTTCCGCGTTGGGTTCCGACTGGACCCACGAGATAAAAGACGCGGGCTGGGTGAACAACGAGTTGCAGTGTTACGTGAACGACGGCAAGGTCACGAGCGTGGCCAATGGCGTGCTGAGCATCACCTGCTACAAGAACGACGCCGGCCGCGTGTGCTCGGGCAGGGTATACGCCTGCCGAAACACGGGATGGAAATATGGTTGGATAGAGGCGCGCATCATGTTGCCGAAGGGCAGGGGCACGTGGCCAGCCTTCTGGATGATGCCGGTCAACTTCACCAAATGGCCAGACGATGGCGAGAACGACATAATGGAGGAAGTGGGCTACAACCCCAACTACGTGTCGTCGACCATCCATTGCAATGGATACAACAATGGCGGAACGGCCAAGGAGCACAAGGAGAAATACCTCGCCAACGCCGAGGGCGGATGGCACACCTACGCCTGTGAGTGGACAGCGGACTACATATCCTACTATATAGATGGTGAGAAATACTTCACCTACACTCCCGACAACAAGACGAAGACCTATTGGCCTTTCTCCGAGCCTTTCTATGTCATCCTCAACCTCGC
>DAINOS010000115.1:0-8167 GCA_036743855.1 Prevotella sp.
ATAGATGACTATTACAAAAGTCATTCCAACTATTTTTGCCGATTCTCATCATCAATGCCTCTCCAAGTTCATACACTTTGGTTTCCCTAAGTGCTGGAAAATAATGCTGTTCACCCGGTTGTGAATCCTTGGCTTTTGCATTGACTATAGCGTGTTCCATAAGTTTCACATACTCATTTGCTGCAAATCCGCCTGGGGTGAGTTTGGATAAAGCAACCTTGACATTGTGAGATTTAGAGCAATCTATATCTTTCAAGTCTGTAAGCTTGTGGTATAGAAGCCATACCAAGGAGTATTTATACAAAAACTACCCAATTCATTAATCATGTCTATAGGCCATTTGTCCACGTCTATGACACACCAAAGAGAGTCGCCGTCTTCTGCGCTCAACCCTTCTTCTGCAATATATTTATGAGCAAATGCCAAAACATGCGAAGGAGCGGACTCAGTTTGCTGATGTTCCAAGATTCTCACCTTGATGCGCTCAAAGTTGTCGAAAGGAGCAAAGTAACTTGGTTCCGTCTTCGTTCCCTCACACGCAATGACAAAAAGACTATAGTCTCTTGCCTTGGCTTCCTCATGCTTATAGTAGCTACGCTTTTTATATGGCATATGTCAGTCCTCCCATTTTAAGTCCTCTAAATGAGCCAAGAAGGGAATTGCTCCGAAGCGTCCTTTCAAGTAGCCTTTCTGAATGTCCAAATCATTTCGGGGCTTAAAATCATTAAGCGTATAGAAACGAGAACTTTGATTCTTTCTGTCTTTCTCAACAAACCAAATCTCATCATTTCTAAAAATGGAGCAATCCAGAAGGCATGATTCGTGAGACGAGAAGATGATTTGCCCGAGGATAGGCAATCCCATCACTTTTTCCACAAACATCTTCAAGAGATTGGCATGAATACTCCTATCAATCTCATCTATAATGATAGTTTTGTCTGATTGCATCAGGTCGTAAAGAACGGGTGCAAAGTCAAACAAACGTTGGGTACCATCCGATTCCTCTTTCAACTCGAAACTTACAGCATTGTTGTTGACAACATGATTGGTTGTTATTCTTCGAATAATGTATTTATCATCTTCTTCTTTGGTAACGCCAATAGTAAAATATTGTGTCTCAATCACACCAGACTCTTCCTTTTTAAGATTCGTCTTGATATCATCGAAGAGTTTGTCCAAAGCCATACCAGTCTGTGATACGAATTTATCCAAATCATCTTCGTGCAACTCTATGTCTTGAATGCCAACATCGAAACTTCTTAAAAGTTTCTCAGAAAAATGCTTGAATTTCTGATTTTCGTATTGGGTATCAAAAATAGAGGCCGACTTGGTTTCAGGGAAGAAAATCTTTAGATTGTCCTTGAACCACTCATTCACTCTGCTAATTCTTGGCTCCTTGATAA
This sequence comes from Prevotella sp., assembly GCA_036743855.1. GTDB lineage: Bacteria > Bacteroidota > Bacteroidia > Bacteroidales > Bacteroidaceae > Prevotella. Next base: position 1,404 of record DAINOS010000115.1, read on the forward strand.
TGTCCTCATGCTTGATAAGCAACTCATCATTTTTCAAAATGTTGTCTTCCAGCAGACTTACCAATAGGGCTTTCTTTTCGTCACCATCGACATACTTTTTCCCCATCTTGACAATTGGTTTGTTCGTCTCTTTGGAGTAAGTGCGCTCAAAGACCATTTCATCTTTTTCCACACCTGTTTCGTAAAGCCATTCCTCCATGCAGAGCTTTGACACGTAAGTAACGCCATAATTGTATATTTTATTCTTATAGCTGAACTCTACCGATTGTGAAACAGGTGTGCCTTCATCCGAAAATTTATTTCTAATATATCTGATGTCTGAAGGAACCCTACCTTTTAAAACAATGTCACGCAGCAAATTTGCCGCTTTAATCATATTTGACTTGCCAGCACCATTTGCACCGTAAATGACGGAACCCTTCAGAACATTCACGTTGGTATTAACCTTATGAAGATGGTCTGTATGACTCTTCAAAGCTTTTGCAGGCAACATATTGAACTCTGTTTCTTCTAAAAAAGAAAAGATGTTACTAAAGTCGAATCTAATAAGCATGATCTAATCTATTTTTAATACAATTGCAAAATAACGAAAAAATCACGAAAAGCAAGAATTTGGCCATGGATATTTATGATTATTTGTGTTTATGCGAGATTTTTTCGTTCTAAAATAAAGTAAGGTTCCTTATCCCGAACTGGGGTAGAAGATGTTAAGAACGGACGCATCGTGAAAGATGACATTGAGACTGGACACGGCATCATCATCCCACTTTGGTACTTCGGAATGAACTATTAAATCGCGCAATGGTTTATTCTCTCGTTTATTCACCGGCAAAAGCCGAGAAGGAAAAGCAGGGGGATGAGTTTGCGGAGCTCTTTCAGCGATGCTGAGATGTGCGTCTCCACCGTGCGCTGGCTGATACCAAGCCGCTCGGCTATCTCGCCATTAGACAACCCCTCCTCGCGGCTCATGAGAAAGACCTTTCGCCGCTGCAACGGCATGCGGTCGATCCGTTCGCGCACCTTTTGTATCAGCTCCCTGTATTCCACGTCACGCTCAAGGTCGGCGCTGTCGCCCACCTCGGCGGCACCGGAATCTATCGGCAAGGTGGGAAGCGTGAGGGAATGGCGTATGAAGTTTATCGACTCGTTGTATGCCATCGTGAAGACATACGAACTGATATTATCCACCGACCTCAACCTGTCGCGCTTAATCCACAACCTCATGAACAGGTTTTGGGTCAGGTTCTCCGACTCCTCCTCGTCGTGACACATGCCCGTGATAAAATACTTCACCTTGGGGTAAAGCTTCTCGAAAAGGCGATTGAAGACCTCCCTGTCATCATGTGCCAAGGCTCTCGCGAGCATGCTGTCCTCTCTGTCTAATATCATGTCATCTGGACTAAATCGCGTACAAAAATAAGACATTTCCTTGAAAAAGGCAAACGATTGTAAAAAAGAATGCCTACATTTGCAAACTAAAACACTTATTTATAATAATGGAAAGACCTACTCTTACCAACAAGCAGTACGTACTGCCGTTCATTCTCGTCACCACGCTCTTTTTCCTGTGGGGCTTCGCCCGCGCCATCCTCGACGTGCTCAACAAGCACTTCCAAAACGCGCTCGACATCTCCATGTCGCAGTCGTCCCTCATCCAGGTCACTACCTACCTGGGCTATTTCATCATGGCGATACCCGCCGGCTGGTTCATCAACCGCCACGGCTACCGCACGGGCGTCATCTTCGGCCTGATGCTCTTCGGCGTGGGCTCGCTGCTCTTCATCCCCGGCGCCGAAGCCGGCACGTTCTACGCCTACCTTGGCGCGCTCTTCATCATAGGGTGCGGACTGGTGTTTCTTGAGACGTCGGCCAACCCTTACGTCACGGAGCTCGGCAACCCTGCCACCGCCACGAGCCGTCTCAACTTCTCGCAGTCGTTCAACGGCCTCGGCTCACTTTCCGCCACGTTCATCGTGGGGCAATTCCTCTTCACCGGAACCAGCGAGCGCGGCAAGGTGGTGCTGCCCTACGCCATCCTCGGCGTCATAGTGCTCATCATAGCCGTGATCTTCTCGTGCGTCAGACTGCCGGAGATAAACCACAAGGCCACCACGGAAGACAACGAGCGAGGCACGCGCATAGTGAAGCTCTTCCGCCACCACCCCATGTTCGTCTTCGGCCTTTTCTCCCTCCTCGCCTACGAGATTGCCGAGATAAGCATCAACAGCTATTTCATCAACTTCGTCACCGCCAAGGGCTGGATGAGCGACAACACCGCCTCCATCGTGCTCACGGCGGCATTGGCGTTTTTCATGCTCGGGCGCTTCGGCGGCAGCTGGATCATGCGCACGGTGAAAGCCGAGACCATGCTCCTCGCCTGCGCCACGGGAAGCGTGATAAGTATCGGCCTCGTGCTCTGCAACTTCGGCAAACTGTCCATGATAGCCTTGGTCTGCAACTATGTCTTCGAGGCGATAATGTTCCCGACCATCTTCTCGCTCTCGCTGCGCGGCTTGGGCAACCTCACCAAGAGCGCCTCGTCGCTGCTGATGATGACGCCCATAGGCGGATGCGGATTCCTGCTGATGAGCATCATTGCCGAGTCAACGCAGATGATGTCGCTGCCGTTTGTCATACCCTTCCTCTGCTACTTCCTCGTGCTGCTCTTCGCCCTCGAACTCTCACGCAAGGGCAAAGGCCATGACCCCGTGCTGACGCTTTAAGGGCGACACCTCCGCCGACCCGACGAATTTTGCAAAACCGATGTTGCAAAAGGGCGAGACAGGCACGGCGCAAACCAACATATTACCTTTTTTAATATTCGGCAACATAAAATAACCGTCAATAATATTGGAAAAGGAAATATATGTGCTAAATTTGCAAGCGGAAGAGAGAAAGAGCTTCTCCCTCCACATAAGGATAAAAAGAAAACAATTATCTTTTAAACATTTAATAAAATGGTTAACTACAAAGATTTGGGTCTCGTCAACACACGCGAGATGTTCAAGCGCGCCGTAACAGGCGGTTACGCTGTACCAGCTTTCAACTTCAACAACCTTGAGCAGCTTCAGGCTATCATCACAGCCAGCGCAACTCTCAAGAGCCCTGTCATCCTTCAGGTCTCAAAGGGCGCACGCGCATATGCTAACCCTATCCTGCTCCGCTACATGGCACAGGGTGCCGTTGAGTTCGCCAAGAGCCTCGGCTGCAACCATCCTGAGATCGTGCTTCACCTTGACCACGGTGACACGTTCGAGCTTGTCAAGGACTGCGTAGACCTTGGCTTCTCAAGCGTCATGATCGATGGCTCAAGCAAGCCTTACGAGGAGAACATCGAGCTCACACGCAAGTGCGTGGAGTACGCTCACAAGTACGACGTCACCGTTGAGGCAGAGCTCGGCGTGCTCGCTGGCGTTGAGGACGAGGTGGCAGCTGAGGAGAGCCACTACACAAAGCCTGAGGAGGTAATCGACTTCTCTAAGCGTTCTGGTTGCGACAGCCTCGCTATCTCTATCGGCACAAGCCACGGTGCTTACAAGTTCAAGCCCGAGCAGTGCACACGTGACCCGAAGACAGGTCGCCTGGTTCCTCCTCCATTGGCATTCGACGTGCTGGCAGAGATCGAGAAGAAGCTCCCTGGCTTCCCAATCGTGCTCCACGGCTCTTCTTCTGTTCCACAGAAGTATGTCGACATCATCAACAAGTTCGGCGGCAAGCTCCCCGACGCTGTTGGTATTCCAGAGGATCAGCTCCGCAAGGCTTCAAAGAGCGCCGTGTGCAAGATCAACATCGACTCAGACTCTCGTCTGGCTTACACAGCAGGTGTGCGTGAGACTCTTGCTAACCATCCTGAGTACTTCGACCCACGTCAGTATGGCAAGGTGGCTCGCAACTACATGATCGAGATGTACGAGGAGAAGATCAAGGACGTTCTTGGTTCTGACCACAAGCTCGCCAACTGCGACTAATCAACCTTTCCGTCTCCACATTGTGAGACAAAAGGCCAACTAAATAAAAGGCGCGTGAAGACAATATGTCTTCCGCGCCTTTTTTTGTTTACCGTTGCCCAAGGCGTTTTTCTGCGCTTCGGCTTTACGGTTAAACGCCGTCGCGATTCAAGCGTAGAGCCGACGCGATTCAAGCGTGAAGCCGTCGCGATTCAAGCGTAGAGCCATCGCGATTCAAGCGCAAAGCCGATGGGGTGTAATCGGCGAAGCCGACATCTTGAAAATCTTTTTAATCCGTGTGCAAGAAGATTTGTGAAAGAAGACAGCGTATATATCGCTAATTTATGTTAATATTATCGTTGACCGTGGATTAAATTTTGATAATATTGACAATTGTTATACTTTTGCAGCCGCAAAACCAAAAACATGACCATATATCAAAACAAACGAATGACCCAAAATAGAGATATGAAGGATGTGAGAGTCCTTAATATCATAATAACCCACAACTAATTTTTTATTCTTAATGTACAAGAAACTATCTCAACTCCATCATGCCTTGCAACGAATAGGCATGATGATGGCGATGATGCTCTTTGCCGTAATGGTTTACGCGCAGGACATCAAGGTAACAGGTACCGTCACCGACTCATCAGGCGAGCCCATCGTCGGCGCTTCCGTCGTGGTGGTCGGCTCCAAGGGTGGCACCGTTACCGACCTCGACGGAAAATACTCTTTGCAGGTGTCGCCCCAGGCAACGCTCCGCATCTCATATCTCGGATTCAAGAACGAGGAAGTGAAGGTTGGCAGCCGCAGGGTGATAAACGTGGAAATGAAATCGGCCGACACTGAGCTCAACGAGGTCGTGGTCGTCGGTTACGGCACGCAGAAGAAGGTCAACGTCACTGGTGCCGTGTCGATGGTGGGCTCCGAGGTACTTGAGGACCGCCCCGTGACCAATGTCACCCAGGCCCTGCAAGGTGCCGTGCCAGGCTTGAACTTCTCCGCCAACAGCAATGGCGGTATGCTCAACAACTCCATGGCCATCACCATCCGTGGCACCGGCTCTATCGGCAACGGATCCACCGACTCGCCTCTCATCCTCATCGATGGTATCGAAGGCGACATCAACAGCCTAAACCCCAACGACATCGAGAGCGTGTCCGTGTTGAAAGACGCGGCTTCCGCCTCCATCTATGGCACCCGTGCCGCGTTCGGCGTGATTCTCGTCACGACAAAGAGCGGCAAGTCGGGCAAGGTGAGGGTCAACTACAGCGGCGACGTGCGCTTCTCCACTGCCACGCAGCTGCCCGACATGGTAAACTCTCTCGACTTCGCCAACTACTGGAACAAGGCAAGCAACAACTCCGGCTCTGGCGACCAGTTTGACCACGAGGCTATTGAGCGCATCAAAAACTACATGAACGGCGTCTACAACGACCCGTCACAATCTGAATATTACGGCGTGATCGCCGGTTCCAACAATCGTTGGGGCATCTATGGCGCCTCATTCGCCAACACCGACTGGTTCAAGGAGTTCTACAAGAGCAACGTGCCTTCCACGCAGCACAACCTCTCGATGTCGGGCGGCAACGAGAAGGTGAACTGGCTGCTGAGCGCCGGCTACCTGATGAACAACGGCCTCATCCGCCACGGACACGACGAGCTCGACCGCTACACCATGAACGGCAAGATCAGCGCGCAGCTCGCGTCATGGGCAAAGGTGGAATACTCCACCAAGTTCATGCGCTCCGACTATGAGAGACCTCAGTATCTCTCAGGCTTGTTCTTCCACAACATCGCGCGCCGCTGGCCGACCTGCCCCACGATAGACCCCAACGGCCACTGGATCGACGGCATGGAGATAGCCGAGCTGGAAGACGGCGGCACGACAAACCAGCGCACAAACCAGTTCACGCAGCAGTTGAACTTCACCTTCACTCCTATCAAGGGCTGGAACATCCACATCGACGGCGCAATGCGCAACAACTTCTACAAGTCGAAGACCGACCAGTTCCCCGTCTACTCTTATTATGCTGACGGCACACGCTGGCTCCGCGACTCTGGCTATGGCTCAGTGGCGAGCGTAAGCGACTACCGCTCTGAGTCAGACTATTTCTCGTTCAACGGCTATACCGACTACACCCGCAGCATTGGCTTGCACAACCTCAAGGGAATGCTCGGTGTCAACTTCGAGAAATACGGCACCAACAACGTCAGCGCCTCAGGCACTAACCTCGTGGACAACAGTTTCCCCTACTTGAGCCTCACACAGAAGAACCCACGCGTGAGCGACGCTTACTGGCATCGCGCCACAGCCGGATATTTCGCGCGTATCAACTACGACTACGACAGCAAGTACCTCATGGAGTTCAACCTCCGCTACGACGGCTCGTCACGTTTCACCAACGAGAACCGTTGGGCATGGTTCCCTTCGGTGTCGGCAGGTTGGAACATCGCTCGCGAGGGCTTCTTCAAGCCGCTGTCGTCTACCATCCAGACCCTGAAGCTGCGCGCCTCATGGGGTCAGCTCGGCAACACGAGCTCCGACTACGGCTCATTCTGGGCTTGGTACCCATTCTACCAGCAGCAGGGCGTGGGCTCGCAGAGCAGCTCCTGGCTCATCAACGGCACACGCCAGAACACGGCATCACTGCCTGGCATCGTGAACAGCACCATGACGTGGGAAACGGTTGAGACATGGGACGTGGGTCTCGACTTCGCCCTCTTCAACAACCGCCTCACTGGTTCGTTCGACTGGTACAGCCGCACCACCAAGGACATGATTGGCCCGGCTCCCGTGCTCGGTTCCGTGCT
>DAINOS010000116.1:0-8154 GCA_036743855.1 Prevotella sp.
CAAACGAAGCTATTTGTTTACTTATTTAACATTGATTAATGCTATGGGGGGGGGTAAATTAATATTGGTTTGCACAAAAATTTGCCACACGACATACAAAAAGAAATAAATAGAAAATAAAAGAAGAATATATTCTTCATTTATTTCCCACAATAATATAAAATGTGTACCTTTGTACCAATAAAGAAAATATATTGGAAACTATGCAGTTAGCTGTTCAAAGGCGCGTTAAGATTCTCGACATGCTTCGCGAGGATGGTCACGTAAGGGTTAATGATCTTTCGAAAGTTTTCGAAGTTACTGAGGTAACTATTCGCCAGGATCTTGAGAAGATGGAGCAAGAAGGCTTACTTCGTCGCGTTCATGGTGGTGCAGTATTATTGGATACCGACCGGAATGTAGAGAATTTGATGGTGATTAATCGAAACCATCAGAAAGAGAAGGAAGCCATAGCTCGGGAAGCCGTAAAACATATAAAAGATGGAGATACCATCATTTTGGATTCAGGCTCTACTACAACAGAGATTGCTAATTTATTGGTAAACGGATTCCAAGACTTAAACGTGATTACCAATGCCTTGAACATTGCACTTATAATAGGCGCAAATCCCAGCATAAATGTCAATGTCACAGGTGGAGAGTTCAAACAACCGACCTTGTCACTGACTGGGCAGCGCGCTGCTGACTATTTTCAAGGACTACATGCTAAAACGCTTTTCCTTGCCACAGCAGGCATTGACATAAATGATGGTTTGACTTATCCAAGTATGTCTGATTTGCCGGTAAAGAAAGCCATGATAGAATCTGCCAACAAGGTGTATCTTGTAGCTGATTCATCAAAGATAGGACATTGCGCATTCGCAACTCTCGGATCTATTTCCCTCGTCGACACAATCATCACCGACAAAGGCATCTCTGATGAAGATCGCTTGACGTTAGGGAAATATAAGGTGGAATGCATCTTAGCCGAGTGACATGAGCTCTTCAACAGAGCTCATGATAACCTAATGATTTTTTCTATATTCAATAAGTTCCTCAATGCTAATGAGTTTTAGTTGCCACTTTTGAGCTTTCTCATATAGTTGTGGCAAACGTGCCATCGTGCCGTCTTCATTCATTACCTCTATAAGTGTGGCGGCTAAACGCTTCCCTGACAGACGGCACAAGTCAATTGCCGCTTCTGTATGCCCATCGCGATTCAATACTCCATTATCCTGAGCAAACAAAGGATTGACGTGACCCGGACGGCCAAATGTCTCTGGCTTCGACGTTGGGTCTGCAAGCGCGTTGATGGTCTCTGCACGGTCATGGGCTGAAACGCCTGTACTGCAGCCCTCGAGTTTGTCCACTGTGACGGTGAATGGCGTGCCTAACAGAGAAGTATTCTCTTCAACCTGTGGAACTAATTTCAACTCCTTGCACCTGCTGATTGTGAGAGGAGCACAGAGAACGCCTCTGCCTTCATGAAGCATGAAATTGACCTTTTCCGGTGTGATGTCCTGGGCGGCACATATCAAATCACCCTCATTTTCACGGTCTGCATTGTCGACGACAATAACGAACTTCCCTTCGCCAAAATCCTTGAGAGCTTCTTCTATGCTGTTTAATACTATTTCTGACATTTCTTTTTCTTTCTATTATTTTCTATTTCTTATGAAAGCGAATGACATCTTCACTTTTAGGTGTGCAAAGTTAGGCATTTATTTCTTTCCTTCCAACTTTTGCCATTTTTTTAACCCAAGTTTGCCCCGTTATTATTTTTTCTTTGTTGTAAATCAATTTAATATTTTCGTTTGCCTGACTTCGTAGATTCTGTTCCCCCAAAGACAATTGGACACGTAGAACCGCTCAAGGATGATGAACAATAGACCTTCACGCCCTCGATATGCACCCCATGAACTGAGCAAGAACGGGTAAATGAGTGGAGAAACGATATATCGAAATAGCGTTAGAAAGCAGTTTTCCCACTCTTATCAACATAAGACCGTAAGGATTTATGGCAAGAATTTAACACTTGGAGGACGTGGCATCCAGAACGAAAAAATGTGCCGGAAACGCCTCGCAACAAAACAAAAACACCTTTTTTGTCGCCATTCAGCCGCCATTTCAGCCTTTTCGCGGTGCCAACTCGCTGAAAAGGCAAGGAGATTCAAGCGCAATGACAATGCGATTCAACCGTAAAGGCGACACGATTACGGCGTAAAGGCAACGATATTCAACCGTAAAGGCGAAGCCAAAATGACCGCAAAAACATGAAGAATCGCAATAGGCTAATTATCAACGCATTGTAAAAACCACAATAATTAGCTCATTTACGACAGGACTGCCACTTGATTGATTTTTCCCGATTCACAGGAGCCGACTTGTAAAACCTTTTCTTGAAAATTAACCTTTTACTGTTGGTGGCTCGCCATGGAGAGGTAGTTGGACGGCGTGAGCCCCGTGAATCGCTTGAAAGCCGTGACGAAAGACGACCTCGACTTGAAGCCAACCTCATTGCCTATGGCCTCGATGGTGAGGTTGACACGCTCCTTGCTGTCCATCATCTGGCACGCGCGGCGTATGCGATACTCGTTGACAAAGGCGTTGAAATTGTTGCCAAAGCACTCGTTGATGACCTGCGACACGACCTTGGTGCTGCTGTTTGCCATCTCCGCGAGTCGCGCTATGGAGAAGTCGACGGACAGATACTCCTCGGTGTTGTCCATCACCTCGCGAAGGGTTTGCTGCAAGGTTTGCTTGGCGGCATCGTCGAGGTTGCTGCGCTGGTATTTCTTTCTCTCGTCGTCGGCCTTGAGCAATGCCACGTTTTTCTCGTAGAGCATCTTGTTGGAGGCGTTAAGCTGCTTGTTCTTGCGGCGCAAGAGCACGAAAGCCACGGCGATGACCGATGCCACGAGCAGGGTGATGACAAGAAACACTTTCCAAAGGAAGTTGCGATGCTCCACCGATGCCACCTGGGCCTCCATGTCTTCCATCTCGCCGATGAAACTCATCTCCTTGACGCTCGCCATCTGGTGATAGCTCAGCAAGGAATCCTTCAACTCAAAGTGTTGCTGGCGGTAGAAAGCCGCTTCAGTCTTGTCGCCCAACTTGCCATAGAAGTCCTGCAAGTCCTTGTAGACAGGCATGAGAAAGTCGATATACTGCGTGGCCTTGGCCTGTTGCTCCAGGAAATGCATGTCATCGATGGCATGCTTGTAGTCGCCCATCTGCGCGTAGGTCTTGCCCCTCACCGAATAGGCGGAGAGCAGGTAGCGTGGGTCGTCGTTGTTTTTCTTGCCCAAGGTCATCATCCTGTCGCAAGCCTTCAACGCCCCACGATAGTCGCGCCTCATGCGGGCGTTGGCGTTATGATACAGCTCAAGGGCGTAGTCGTAAGAGAAGTCGCGCTGGCTCGACGAGCTCGCCACCCTCTCGAAACGCCGATACGCCTCAGCCATGACCTTGGGGCTATGGTAGTCGGGCATCAAGAGCATGAGGTCGGAGAAAGCCATCACCACGATGTTGTAGTCGTTGACCTTAGATGCGGCTTTCAACGCCTTGTCGTAGCAGCCTATCGCCTCGCGTATGAGCGAGGTGTCGCCCGTCTCGTCGGCCATGGTCTCATACATGACACCCTTCATGAGCCACGGGCGCGCCTCGCTGTCGGTGAGCTGGGCTTGGGCGGCAAACGATTGGTACTTGCGCAGACAATCCATGGCGCGCGAGAAGTCGTAATGGTAAAAGAAATAGATGTACCACAAGCCATGCCAAGCCTTGGCCATATCCTTCAGACCCTGCTTGTCCATGTTGCCATGGTATCGCTTGGTGACCAACGAATAGCAAAGGAAAGCGCTGTCGGGGTTCGACCCCTCGCGCGAATAATATCTGGCTCGCGCGTTGAGCTCAGCGCTGGGCAGCTTGCTCACTGTCTCATAAAAGCGCCTGTCCACGCCCTTGGCTTCCATGCACATCATCATGGAAACCAACAGCAACATACACCTTATTATATATATGAGACGATTCATAAAATGTAAAACCTTTTGCAAAGTTAATCATTTTATGAGAAAAAATAAACAAAAACGCACTTTTAGCTTTCTGTTTATGCCAAAGTTATAAAAAACACACATGATAAAGGATAAATATCGTGATAAAACCATCTTTACCGATTTTAGCACTTGCGGCTATAATATTTTTTGCTTAAATTTGCGCCATGAACCATTCTAAAATGCAGCATATCAAAAAGATTCTGTCGTGCCTCATCGCTGCCTCATCGTTGCTCGGGGCTTACGCACAGCCACACACTCTCGACGTGAACACCAAGAAACTTGGAGCCGCAGTGCAGCCCACGATGTATGGAGTGTTCTTCGAGGACATCAACTTCGCCGCCGACGGCGGACTCTACGGCGAGCTGGTGAAGAACCGCTCATTCGAGTTTCCGCAGTCGCTCATGGGCTGGGAGACATTCGGCAACGTCAGCGTGAAAGACGACGGACCGTTCGAGCGTTGCCCACACTATGTACACCTCGGCTATTCCGGCCACAACGAGCGACACACCGGACTGCAAAACGAGGGATTCTTCGGCATCGGAATAAAGAAAGGCGAAGACTATCGATTCTCGGTATGGGCAAAAGCCGACGATGGTGACGCCAAGCTGAGAGTGGCCCTCGTAGACGAGAGCACACAGGCTGAGAACCAGGAATTTGCCTCAGCCGACTTGACGGTCAGTGGAAAGGCATGGCACAAATATGAACTCATGCTAAGACCGACAACAACGATAAGCAAAGCGAAACTCCGCCTGTTGCTCGTCGGCAATAACGGGGTATCGCTGGAGCACGTCAGCCTGTTTCCCGTCAACACCTTCATGAACCGAGCCAACGGCATGCGCCGCGACCTCGGCCAGGCCCTGAAAGACCTGCACCCCGGCGTGTTGCGCTTCCCCGGCGGCTGCATCGTGGAGGGAGAGAGCCTCGCGCATCGCTACCAATGGAAAAACACCATCGGCTCCGTGGAAAACCGCCCACTCAACATGAACCGATGGCAGACAACCTTTACCAACAGACTCTTTCCCGACTATTTCCAAAGTTGCGGGCTGGGATTCTTCGAATATTTCCAGCTTGCAGAGGACATCGGCGCGGAGCCACTGCCCGTGCTCAACGTGGGCATGGCATGCCAATACCAAAACTGGAACGACGCGAAGGCGCACGTGCCCGTTGATTCCTTGCGGCCCTACATCCAAGACTGTCTCGACCTGATAGAGTTTGCCAATGGCGACACCACTACCACATGGGGGCGCAAGCGCGCGGAGATGGGGCATCCCAAACCATTCAACATGAAGCTGATTGCCGTGGGCAACGAACAGTGGGACACGCTGTATTACGAACGGTTGCGTCCATTCATCAAGGCCATCAAGGCACGTTACCCAAAGATTCGCATCATCGGCACGTCAGGTCCCGACCCGGAGGGCAAGATGTTCGACAAAGGATGGAAGGCCATGAGAGAGCTGAAAGCCGATCTCGTGGACGAGCACTTTTATCGCGACGAGAAGTGGTTCCTGTCACACGGACTGCGCTACGAAGCATACGACCGCAAGGGACCAAAGGTCTTCGCCGGTGAATATGCCTGCCACGGCAAAGGAAAGAAATGGAATCACTACGAGACGGCACTCTACGAGGCAGCTTTAATGACCGACCTTGAGCGCAACGCCGACATCGTGGACATGGCAACATACGCCCCGCTCTTCGCGCATGTCGACGGATGGCAGTGGCGCCCCGACCTTATCTGGTTTGACAACACGCGCACATTGCTCACATCGAGCTACTATGTGCAGCAAATGTATGCCTGCAACAAAGGCACAAACGTGCTGCGGCTAACCATGAACGGACGATTGGTGGCCGGACAGGACGGGCAAGACGGTCTTTTCGCGAGTGCCGTTGCCGACCGCGAGAAAGGCGAGACCATAGTGAAGGTGGTCAACACTTCCGACAAGGCGCAAGCCGTCACGCTAAATCTTCATGGGCTTAGGGGGCGGCACTCCGCCACCGTCACCACCTTGCATTGTGACGACATGGACGCGGAAAACACGTTTGACACCCCAAACCGCATACACCCCGTAATCAATGACACAGAATGCGTTAGCGGAAAGGGCAAGACATCGCTCAACGACAGTTTGCCAGCCAAGTCGTTCCGTATGTATGTCATAAAATGACACTTTTCGCTTACAAATTCACACAAGGAGCCTGGGCAACGCCTTGGCGATGTCGTCGTAGGTGCGCTCGAAGTCGCCGGTGTACCAAGGGTCAGCCACGTCGCGCTCCTCGCCCACGAGCGACATCAACAGCTCCACCTTGTGACCTCTGTCGTTGATGCCCAGCATGCGGAGCCATCGCAAGTTGTTGCGGTCCATCACGAATATGCGGTCGTAGTGGTCGTAATCGGCCACGGTGATTTGCCGCGCGCGCCTGTGCTCAAACGGCACGCCATGGGCGCGCAGGCACCGCTTGGCGGGTGGGTACATGTCGTTGCCTATCTCCTCGGTCGACGTGGCCACGCTGTCTATCTCAAACTCCGACTCACGCCCCTGCTCCATCACCAGCTTTTTCATCATGAACTCCGCCATCGGGCTGCGACAGATGTTACCATGACAAACAAAGAGTATCTTCTCCTTCATATATGCTTTCCTATTCTCTTAGCAAAGGTAAGCAATAATGCGGAGAGTAGGCAAGCGAAAACAAGAAATGTTAGAGAGTTTGATTCTAAATCGCCAATGCCAATCATGCCAACTGCCACAACGAAAACGCGCCAACTGCCACAACAAAATCGTGCCAACTGCCACAACAAAAACACGCCAAATGCCACAACAAAAACACGCCAACTGTCACAACGGAAAGAGAAAACAATAAGTTTTAACTATTATACATAATTGATATTCAACAAAATACACTATCTTTGCATTCAAAATACACAGAGAACATGAAATAAAAGAATATATGATATAAAATGAACGAATATAAAGCAAGAATTGCTGATAAAATATTGGCAGATAAACTCGAAGCAATGGGGGCTGTTTTGATAGAAGGCCCTAAGTATTGCGGAAAGACAACCTTGGCAAGTCAACAAGCCAAGAGCATCTTGTCTATGTCTGATCCAGACACCATGGAGCAGAACATCGCCATGGCTAACACCAACATCAAGCTGTTGCTTCGTGGCGATACCCCTCGACTGATAGACGAATGGCAAGTAGCACCTAAGTTTTGGGATGCGGTGAGAAACGAAGTTGATAAGCGTGACGAAGATGGGCAGTTTATTCTGACTGGCTCTGCCGTTCCACCAAGCTACGACGAAATCTTCCACACCGGCACAGGACGCTTTGCATGGCTCAAACTTAGAACGATGAGCTTGTGGGAATCAGGAGATTCCACAGGCGAGGTTAGCTTAGCCAAGTTGTTTGCGACCGACAAGGAGAAATATTTCGTAGAGGGAATCAATCAGATAGATATTGAGCGATTGGCTTATCTGACTTGTCGTGGAGGGTGGCCAAAAGCCTTGAATAAGAAAAGCGAAAAAGCCGCATTGCAACAAGCCATAGAATATTTTGACGCTGTGACGAGATTTGACGTCTCTCGTGTGGATGACGTGAAGCGAGATAGTGAACTGGCTCGCCGAATCATGCGCTCTTATGCGAGAAACCAAGGAAGTCAGGCGACCGCTGGTACGATACTGGCAGACATTGCCAACAACGAGAGTTCCGAAGTAAGCGAGAATACCATCTATTCTTACATCAAGGCATTGAAAAAGATATTTGTCATAGAAGATTCTACAGCTTGGAATCCGAACATGAGAAGCAAATCGGCAATAAGAACTTCTGACACACGATATTTCACCGACCCTTCGATAGCAACAGCTGCATTGGGTATGGGACCAGATGACCTTATCAACGACTTGAATACTTTTGGCTTATTCTTCGAAACTTTATGTGTTCGAGACTTAAGAGTTTACGCTGATGCCTTGGGTGGCTCTGTTTATCATTTCCGTGACAAGACAGGATTGGAATGTGATGCGGTGGTTCACCTTCGCAATGGAAAGTATGGATTGATAGAGGTAAAACTTGGAGGCGATAAGCTGATAGAGGAAGGTGCAAAAAACTTAATGAATTTGGAGGGTAAGATTGAT
>DAINOS010000117.1:0-8128 GCA_036743855.1 Prevotella sp.
GTCAACAAGACAAACTGCAAGTCGGCATCGGCAGCCTTGAAAACAGAATAGAATCCTTTCAACACCTCACGATTCCAATCCTCCAACTTTCTTTTCTGACCATTTATCGTAATATACAACTCTTGGTCCAAGACATCCAGCATTGGCTTGTCGTATTCATCTATCAATACTACGGCACGAAGACCGGTCTTCTCATGGGCAGCTTTCAGAACAGAGGCGAATCGGCTTCCCAATCCTTCAGCAAATTCATCCCTCCCATAAGTTTTTTCCTGTCGCTCTACAAACCCTAACAAGGTTTTGTCCAACATACCTGCATCAGTAAAATTGATGCCGTTGAAATCTATGTGAAACACTGGATATTGTTTCCAATCTTTCTCCAACTTATCGATGGCAAGACCCTTGAACAACTCTGCCTTTCCCTCGAAATAGCATTTCAAGGTAGATACAAGTAAGGACTTTCCGAATCGTCGTGGACGACACAGAAAGTAAATATTGCCGTTATGCACTAAATCATAAACGAAGTTGGTCTTATCTATATATACATATCCGCCCTCTATGATTTTTTCAAAGTCTTGTATTCCTATTGGGTATTTCATGCCTTTCACATTCTTTGGTCTTCATGTGCAAAGATACGAATTTGTTTTCATGTATACCCAGTTGGCCAAGTTTTTATTTCCTCGGTTGGCAGCTTTTTGTGTATTATAAAAAAACTACCACAGTGTGGTACGGTCTGTACCACGCTGTGGTAGTGTCAATACCACGTTGTGGTATTGCTGATACCACGGCTTGGTATTATGGCTACCACGGTTTGGTACTCGCCGTGCCAAACCGTGGTATTGTTTTTGGTATTATTCGTTTTCGGGATCGTATACGGAAGTCTTCACCTCTGTCACGGACAGTTCGGCAAGGGCCACCCATTTGCCTCCGGATGTGGATGAGTCTACGCGAATCCACAGGTAGCGGAACGGCTTGCTGCTTATGATGTGTGGAGACTCATAAGAAGCGGCTTGGTCGCCTGGGAGACCAGACATCACCTCCAGTTGGAAAGCCTTTGACAGGTCGGAGGTAGACTTGTTGAACTCCTCGGATCCGAAGGCGGTTATCTGCTTGGGGTTGTCCTTGTTCGCATTGTTACGGCAGGTGTAAGTGAACATCACGCCGTAGACTTCCTTCTTCAAGTCCACTACGATGTAGTGTGGGAACGGTGTCGGGTTATCAGACCAGTTCATGTGGAAGTAGGTGCTCGCGTTTCCGTCCAGGAGGTTCTTGATGGGGCCTTCCGTGCTCTCTTGGGCATCAGTCCAGAGGTCATCCCCAGTGAGGGCGAAGGCATCGCCCAGGCCGGCGTCCTTCACGGTCGGTGCCACGGCCCCAGCCTGCGCGCTCACGGTGAATGGCGCTGTCTCGCCACCATCGCGGCTTACGAAAGAAAACTGGTAGTCCAACGCCCCATACTTGGCATAGAGACCGTCCACGACAATGGAGTCGGCATAGGCACTGGCGTTTTTCACCACTTCTCCCTTCTGCGGGTCGTTGTATTTCACTTTCACGTAATAATAGTCGGGGTCGGTTGGCTTGGTCCAGTGGAAGACCACTTCGCCTGGCTTGGCCACCGAGGTGACGCTGCTTTGGTCGAAGACGGCGCTTGGCACGGTCTTGTCATCGTCCGAGCAAGCCGTGAAGCCTGCGAGGAGCGACGCCGCCATTAAGCTATAAATTATTTTCTTCATTTATTCTGTTTTTTGTGAGGTTAAGATTAATAACCCGGGTTCTGGACGATGTGCGTGTTCTTGTTGATGTCGTCGGAAGGGATAGGCATGAGATAGTTTGCCGGTGACGTGAACTTGCGCTCGAAGACGACGGTCGTGAGCTTGGCGAAGTCGGTCAGCGTGGTGGCGTCGATGTTCATGCCCTGTGCCTTGGTGTTGAAATACTTGTCGGCGAGGAGCCAGCGGCGCATGTCCCAGAAATTCTGGTTCTCAAGATAAAACTCGTTCATGCGCTCGTTGCGCACGATCTCGCGCATGCCATCCTGCGTAGTGGCCTTTGACGGGTCTTTCGAGTAGTTGGCCCAAGCCTCTTCCACAGAAGGTATTCCGGCGCGAGCGCGAACCTTGTCGACATACTTGCGCGCGGTGGCCAGGTCGCCCGTCTCCACGCAGCACTCTGCATAGCCTAAATAGAGCTCGGCCAGACGTATCACAGGCCATGGACGGTCGTGGTAGTCGCCCAGTCCGCTGGCTTTCTTGGCGATGTCCGGATCCACGAACTTCTTGTTCAAGAATCCTGTCGGCGCGTAGTTGTTGGAGCGGAGGTTGTTCTCGTCCTTGCCGCGGCTGCAGTTGCCGCCCACGACAAAGCTGGTGACGAGCTCACCGTGAGTGCCGTTGGAGAACTTGGTATAGTCGGCATCATCGTTGTAAGCGCCGTTGTTGCTGGCACTGAGAATCTCGTAGAATCCGTTTTGGAAAGCTACCCAGGCATAGAAGCGCGGCTCGCGGTCCAAGTCGAAGCGCATGGTCTTGCGACCGAGGCAGGCCTCGTCCATGTGGGCGGAATCGACCTTGATGAGCGACCATGGCTGTGAGTAGTCGAGGGTCTTGTCCTCGTCCATGGGCACGCCGTTCTTGGTGTAGAAGCGGCTCATCATGGCCACAGTGGGCGAGATGCCGTTCCATGAGTTGTCGCCGTTTTTCCAGTTGAAAGGCATGCTCTTGTTTTGCAAGCCGTAGTTGCCCTCGCCGCGTGAGTCGGCGAAGATCACCTCGCAGTTGGAACCGGCGGTCTCGCCTTCCTGCTCATAGTCGGTGCAGGTGTAGCGCAGCGCGCGCACATAAGGGTTGGCTGGATAACCATTGGCCGAGAGCTTGTAGTCGGCACGAGTATAGAGGTGGTAGCCGGCGGCTTCGGCGGCGTCGATAGCGTCCTTGTAGGCGTCGCGGGCTTTCACCCACTTGTTGGCGTCATAGGTCAGCGGCATCAGGGTGTTGCCGCTCTTGTCCTTGAAGTCGGAATAGAACTTGCTGTTGCCGTTGAACAGCGGTGAAGCCGCGTAGAGCAACGTCTTGGCCTTCATTGCCTTGGCAGCCACGCTCGTGGCCAAGCCGAACTCGCTCGACTGCGTGCCCGTGCGCGTGGCTGGCAGACCCTTGGCGGCCTCGTCGAAGTAGTTGACTATTGAGTCTACACAAACGTCGTAGGACGTGCGTGGCAGATAGTCCTCAGGCTTTGTCGTGGCGTCAGGCTTTGTCGTCACGAGGATGATAGGGCCATAGCAACGTGTCAGCAGGAAGTCGTAGTAGCCCAAGAGAAACTTCACCTGCGCCTTGTAGTCGGCGCGGTCCTTGTCTTCCAGTCCGGAGAAGTTGCCGCCCTTGTTCAGTTCCTCCTCGAAGGAGAGACACTGGCGAATGCCCTGGTAAAGGGTGTTCCAGTAGGAGATGACAGGGTTTAATGCCGTGTAGTTTCCTTTTGGGAAGCTGGCGAAGGTCTCGTGCTCAAAGGCGGTGACCACCTCGTCGCCCGTCAAGAGGTCGAGCGAGCTGGTGCCTTCGTTTGGCTGCGGCAGGTAGCCGT
This sequence comes from Prevotella sp., assembly GCA_036743855.1. Lineage (GTDB taxonomy): Bacteria > Bacteroidota > Bacteroidia > Bacteroidales > Bacteroidaceae > Prevotella. Next base: position 3,577 of record DAINOS010000117.1, read on the forward strand.
AGCAAGAATAAAGATAGTTGAGGGCTGCCTGACGGTCTTTCGTCATGTCCTCTCCGGTGGCGTTTTCCTTTGGCACGACGTCAAGGAAGTCGCAGGAGGTCATGGTCATTCCCGCGAGCAAGAGGCAGCCTATGATTGATTTCTTTGATATTTTCATGATTCGCTAATTAATTGATGGTGATTTGACAACCCACGTTTACCGTGATTTGTGTCGGATACTTTGATGTAAAGTTGCCACCGCCCATCTCTGGGTCCCAGAGCTTGAAAGGAGAGAAGGTGAGGAGGTTCGTGCCGTTGCAGTAGACACGGCAATGCTTGAAGCTGTATCCTATCTCCGCGTTTTTCAGCTTGAGGAATCGACCGTTGCGCAGCCAATAGGTTGAAGTGGCCGTGTTGTTGTTGTTGAACGTCTCGGTCAGGCGTGGGTACTTGGCTGTTGGATCCTGGTTGTCGGGGTTCCAGCGGTCCTTTGCCACGAAGTCGAGCACGCCACGGCGTGTATTGCTGCCAAACGGCTGGATGTCGCTGAGAATCAAGGCCACGTTGCCGCGACCCTGGAAGAAGAACGAGAAGTCCCAGTTCTTGTAGGTGATGGAAGGACCGAAGCCATAGATGATCTTAGGCTGGCTGACACCCAATGGCACTCGGTCGTCGCTCGTGATCTGGCCGTCGTAGTTGCCGTTGGCGTCGGGCTGGTCCACGTATTTGATGTCGCCAGGGGCGATGGATATGTTGCCTAACGTTGACTTAGGGCTGTTGGCGATGTCGGCCTTGTCGATGAACAATCCGTCGGCCACATATCCCCATACGGTAGACACGTTCTTGCCTTGGGTCTTCATGGCCTCGCGCTTGCCGGGAGCCTCATCGTAGACGGTCACCTTGTTGTTGTTGTAGGTGAACGTGCCTTGGAACTGTATGGCAAGGTCCTTGTTGATTACCTTGTTGTAGCTCACCGAGAGGTCCACGCCGCGGTTTACCACCTCGGCGAGGTTGCCGTAAATTTTCGTGTTGGCTGTGCCAAGGTAGTTAGGAATGGACAGCTTCTGCTGGAAGATGTTGGAACGGCGCTCGCGGAACCAGTCGAAGGTGATGTTGAGGTCGTTGAACAGCTGCAAGTCGAAACCGAGGTCGAGTTTGTGTCCGACCTCCCACGACACGTTGTCGTTTCCGAGTCGTGTCCATCCTGGGCCGGAGTAGCTCTGCTTGTTGCCTGGGGTGCCGGTGGTGTAGTAGCCGTTGCCCGTGAGCGATACGACCTCTTGGTAGATGAAGCGCTCGTATCCGTACTGGTCGTTACCCACGAGACCGTAGGTGCCGCGGAGCTTGAAGTTGGAGATGACGTTTCTCAACGACTTCCAGTAGTTTTCCTCACTCACCACGTAGCCAAGACCGACAGATGGGAAGAACCCCCAGCGGTGACCTTTGGCAAACTGCTCAGAGCCGTTGTAGCCGGCGTTGAACTCGATGAGGTAACGGTGCAGGTAGTCGTAAGTGGCGCGTGCGGCGAAACCCATCTTGCGCGAAGGCAGTGAGGCGAGCACGCTGGTCTGGAACATGTTGTTGTCATACTGGTTGATGTTCCACAGCAGCATGCCCGAAACGGTGTGAGCCCCGAAGGTGCGGTTGTAGTCGAAGTAGGCCTGACCGTAGTAGCGGCGGTCACCGGCGTTGGAGCCGTTGTTGCTCAGCACTGGCTGTGTCGGGTCGCCGACAGGCACGGTGGTGTAGCTGTATGTGCCATCCTCACCCTTGGTGTAGCTCTGCATGGTGTAGCGGTTGAAGTTCATGTAGCGGTTGTTGACGCTCTTCGACCAGTTCTTGAACGAAATCATGGCGTGGAATCCCAAGCCCTGGGTTATGAAGTCGAGCTTCTGGTCGAAGTTGAGGTTTGCCGTAATGGTGCTGGCAAACGAGTCTTGGTAGCCGTTGACAAGCTGCGCCAGTGGGTTGGTGTTGCCACCGTTGGCAAGCTGCTTGTAGCCCCAGTGTGTCCATCCGTCGTTGTCTTGGTCCTCATACAGTATAGGGAACAGCACAGGGTTGGCGTTCACCACTTGCGAATAGATGTTGTTCAGCGTGCTTGTGATGTCGTTGTTGCCCACCGCTGGGCCGTGCATCTTGTCAAGTCCGGCATAGAGGTGCAAGGAAATCTTCGACGATTTCGACATGTTGAAGTCTATGTTGTTTTGGAACGCCAAGCGCAGGTAGTCGATGTTGTTGTTGTATGAATAGAAGTCCTTGCTGCGGTTCTTGAGCATACCGGTCTCGTTGCTCAGGTTGAGGTTCATGAAGTAGACGATCTTCTTCGTGCCGCCGCGGATGTTCATGTTGGCTTTCTGGTTGAACGACGCGTTCTTGAATATCTCGTTGTACCAGTCAACGTCAGGGAAGACGTATTGGTTGACGTGGTTGCGGGTGTTGGCAATCTGCTCGTCGGTGTAGAGCGTGCTGCCCGTGCCCTCGTTTTTCACGGCCTCGTTGTAGAGTTGCATGAACTCGGCGCCATTGACGAACTTAGGCTTCGACGTTGGCGTGGTGACATTGCCCTCCACGCGGAACGTGATCTTTGGCTTCTCAAGGTCGGCGCCGCTCTTCGTGGTGATGATGAGCACGCCGTTGGCGCCGCGCGTACCATACATGGCCGTGGCGGAGGCATCTTTCAGGATGGAGAAGCTCTCGATGACATCAGGGTCGAGGTGGTTGAGGTCGTCCTGGCTTATCTCCATGCCATCCATGACGATGAGCGGCGACGTGGCACCACTGATGGTGGAGATGCCGCGGATGTAGAAGTTGGAGCCGTTGGAACCAGGCTGGCCGCTGCTCTGCGTGGCAATGACACCGGCCAGACGGCCCGCGAAGGCGTTGGAGATGTTGGAGCCAGGCACGCGCAGGCTTTCCGGCTTGACTTGCTGGATGGATCCCACGACCGTCTCCTTCTTCTGCGTGGCGCCGAAGGCTGTCACGACGACATCGCTCAGCGTCTTGGCGTCTTCCTTCATCTCGATGGACAGCACACGCTTGCCTTTCAATGGCACCTCTTTTTTCTGGTAGCCAATGTAGGTAAAGACGAGCACGTCGTTGGGGTTGCTTACATTGATGGAGAACTGGCCGTTGACGTCAGTAGTCGACATGATTTTTGGGTTGGTCTTCGACACGATGGAGGCACCGATGACGGGCTGGCCGCTCTCGTCAAGCACAACGCCAGTGATGGCGTGTGCCTGCTTGATGCTATGAAGTGCCAAATTTTCCGGCTGTGTGTCACCGTTGCTTGCAAAAGCGGTTACAGGCATGCCACATATCATGGCGATGCCAGCACAACCAAGCTTGTAAATGATTTTTTGCATTAGCTTTGGCTTTTGTGTTATAGAATTAGATTAGTTTATATAACTTTTTAGCAAAATTACAGATTATTGTGGAGCGGCGTAACGTTTTTGTAAGAAACTGCACTTGCTTTAACAAATAGTAAACAAAGGCGGGGCGTGTTTTACAATAATTAGCATTACTTTATATATCATTAAGGATTGTTTTTTAAAAAGGTTTTGTAATTTTGAACATAATATGGCAATTGTAAAACAATAGGGGAAATCCTTGGCAAATGACAAACTTGAAAAACTAATTAATAAAAATGTGTAAGAGAAAATGAACAGTAAGAAACATCTAACAGCCTTGTTGACCGCGTTGTTGGCAGGCGGCATGTCGCAGGCTGCCAATGTGCCAGTGACAGGCATACGCCAGATAAACCCGACGACGGTTGAGGTGATTTATGGCAATGGCAAGTCGCTGACGCTTGATTTCTACGGGAAGAACATCTTTCGCGTGTTTCAAGATCCTGACGGGGGCATAATACGCGACCCGAAGAGCAATCCGCCAGCCAAGATTCTTGTCAACAGCCCACGACGTGAAGTGGGAGCGTTGAAGGTGGCGGAGGATGACAAGTCGGTATCCGTAGCCACTGCCGAGGTGAAGGTCTCATTTGACCGTCACACGGGCTTGATGACCGTCACCGACCTGAGAAACGGCAAGGTCGTGGCGGAGGAGACGAAGGAAGTGGACTTCAAGAAAGGCCGCACGACATTCAGCCTGCGCAACCACGACGACGAGTATTTCTACGGCGGTGGCGTGCAAAACGGTCGCTTCTCGCATCGCGGCAAGCGCATAGAGATAGTGAACACCAACAGTTGGACCGACGGCGGCGTGGCATCCCCAGCTCCATTCTATTGGTCGACGATGGGCTATGCCGCCATGCCTTATACCTTCAAGCCGGGCGAATACGACTTCGGAAACACCGACAAGTCGACGGTGAGCGTCACCCACGACACGTCGTATCTCGACATGTTCCTCATGGTGGACAGCACGCCGACGGCGTTGCTCCGCGACTACTACCAGTTGACTGGCAACCCGGTGCTTCTGCCTAAGTTCGCCTTTTACGAGGGTCATCTCAACGCCTACAACCGCGACTATTGGAAGGAGACCACCGACCCGAAGGGCATCCTCTTCGAGGACGGCAAGCGATACAAGGAAAGCCAGAAAAACAACGGTGGCATAAAGGAAA
>DAINOS010000118.1:0-8126 GCA_036743855.1 Prevotella sp.
TTTCATAACTTATGACAAGTCGACACTAAAGATTTACAAAATGAGGCTTTATCCTGGTGAAACCCTCATAATAGGCAAGGATGCTGTAGAAAACAATGCTCAGCACGCTCTCACGTTTAACCTTAGTGATGTGGGCAACGACTCGCTTACCATAGAGTTGCTCGACAAATACTCATTCCACGATGTTGAGAAAGCGGTGAGGGTAAAAGCCACGAATGGTCAGTTCTTTTATGACCTGAAAACCGATGTGGCAAGGAACATCCGTGTTTGTTCGAAAACAGGATGTGTGCATGCTTGGGTAGTACCAGGAGAGCATGGCATCGTGACTGGTACGATGAAGAAACATGTGTGGAGTGGCACGAATTTCTACACCGAGCTTGCGAAAGTGAAGAAGGCAAAAGCACCATTTTTGGAACAAATGCAGCAAATGTGTGATGATGTTAACAATAAAAAGATAACCGATAAAGAATCTTATGCAATATTCGACAGCCTCTGTGCCAAGATGGATTCCGTTAACCTTGATTATATCAAGAATCATCCCAATAGCGGCCTTAGCGTAGTGTTGTGTGGGTCATCATCCAAACCAATGGAGAAATTGAGCATGATTAACCCTAAGACGATAATCGGTCCATTCTCCAACTATGCCATGATGCTCGCCGCCGATGACTTTTATGCAAAAATGCGTGAGAAAGCCTCTAAATAGCAGGGTGCGGCCCCTGTGGCCGTCTGCAGCCCGAATGGCAACCATATAGGCGCAAATCGGTTGCGGACGGCCACAGGGGACCGCACCCTGCTACATGATACCAACCGCCAATAATATTTAAAACAACAAATACAACAAGTACAACATATACAACCTTTTTGAAGTTAGCCGAAAGAGCTAAAGTCACTAATTGCAGTTGTATATGTTGTACTTGTTGTTTTTCGAAGCAGCTGCTTGTGTTGGCAGTTTTATTATGACGGCTCGCTGTTTGCTGGACAAACGCGATTTGGGTGGGCTGTGTTATGGTAAGATATTCCACATTTGTGCTGAAAGCTGGGCTTTTTGTTAATCTCCTGTTTTTCAGGCCAGAATAGTTGCGTATGTGGAGATTTATACCTATATTTGCCATTGAAAGATGTGCTATCTTGTATTTGAAAATCATTACACTAAACTATACATATTATGAACAAACTTTTATTCTCTATTTTCCTTTTTTGTATTGCGGCAACATCTTTGATTAGTTGCTCCTCAAAGGATGATGCGTTATTATCAGACGTTGAGGCGAAAGAAATGCAATTCATACAGTTGGACGAAATTCCTTCTTGGTCAGATTTTGGCAAAGGCAACAAGAAAGGTGACGCGTATATGGAGGCATTGATGCGCATTGTTGATTTCGATGGTCAGCACGTTTCTCTTAGATACAAATCAGCCGAAGATGCTAAGGTCTCACAGAATTTGTATGACGATATTGTTGGGTTGTATTTAGATTATTCGTCACGCAATCACATTTCAACAAGAGGCGGTGCACTCATGTTTGGTAGATCCGATTGTGTGGCATGCACTATTGCGAATGTGTGGGCGGAATTAAACCCAAAATATTCATCAAGAAAAGATGAAATTAAAGAAGATGCTTGGAATTATATTTGTTACAAATTCGGCAATTTAGGTGTTATTTACGATGATGACGGTGTCAATATGAATTCGGTTCTTTCACAGTTCTTTGGTGCTATCCGTATGGCTAAATTTCCTAACAATGGTTTTTGTTATAGTTGTGATGAAAGTGACAAAAATAATCATCCTATAGAAGCTTGCATCGCAATAGTGAAAGCCTCGGAATCAGAATTTGAGTATCATTGCGTTACGGTTTTGCGTTGTTTGGGAGACACGCTCTTTTGCAGGGATGACCAACTCAATCAAAGAGGTTTCTATACAAGAGAAGATGTTATTAGCGTATTCTATGTTTCAACACCAAAATTTCTGGAACCTTAACATATATTTATTATGAGGAAAAAGTTATTATTTTTGATGTTAGCTTTCTGCGGCATAGCCAATGCCCAGCACGCCCTAACGTTCAACCTTAGTGATGTGGGCAACGACTCGCTTACCATAGAGTTGCTCGACAAATACTCATTCCACGATGTTGAGAAAGCGGTGAGGGTAAAAGCCACGAATGGTCAGTTCTTTTATGACCTGAAAACCGATGTGGCAAGGAACATCCGTGTTTGTTCGAAAACAGGATGTGTGCATGCTTGGGTAGTACCAGGAGAGCATGGCATCGTGACTGGTACGATGAAGAAACATGTGTGGAGTGGCACGAATTTCTACACCGAGCTTGCCAAGGTTGAAAAGGCCAAAGCACCGTTTTTGGAGCAAATCCAGCAAGTGGTGGATGAAGTTAACAGTAAAAAGATAACCGATAAAGAGTCTTACGCGCGATTAGGCAGAATCGATGCCAAAATGGATTCCGTTAACCTTGATTATATCAAGAAGCATCCCGACAGTGCCCTCAGCGTAGTGCTGTGTGGGTCATCATCTAAAGCAATGGAAAGACTGAACATGATTAACCCTAAGACGATAATCGGTTCTTTCTCCAACTATGCCATGATGCTCGCCGCAGATGACTTTTATGCAAAAATGCGGGAGAAAGTCTCTAAATAGCAGGGTGCGGCCCCTGTGGCCGTCCGCAGCCCGAATGGCAACCATATAGGCGCAAATCGGTTGCGGACGGCCACAGGGGACCGCACCCTGCAAATTGATACCAAGCCGCTAATGATATTTGTTGTTTTTTATATTGCGTTTGTGGAGGAAAGAAATTCCCAATAGTTGTCGCGCGTGATGACCGTAAAAGGCACGTCAGGATAGCTGCGAGCAAACGATGTCGGGACGGTGGCCTTGCGGCGAGGGTTCCACTTGAACTCGAATGCCGTGAGGGAGCCATTCACCTCCTCGATATAGTCAATCTCTTGCTTCGCTGACGTGCGCCAAAAATAGCCCTTGGCATAGGTGCGAGCATAAGACTGTTGCTTCATGCGTTCGGAAATAACGTAATTTTCGAACAACGCCCCTATGTCTTGACGTGTCTCTGGTTGTTGGAAGTTGCCGATAACGGCATTGCGTATGCCGCAATCCCAAAAGTATATTTTCTTCGCGAATTTAAGTTCATTACGCAGGTTGCGGCTGTATGACGGCAGCCGAAAGATGATATAAGCCTTCTCAAGGAGTTGCACATACGAGTCTACGGTCTTTGGATCCAATCCGCAAGTTTGCGCCAATTCGTTGTATGACACTTCAGAGCCTATTTGGTAAGCTATTGCTTGCAACAGTTTCTCAATTTTCTCGTTTTTCTTTATCTTGTCGTATGCGAGAATGTCCTTGTATAGGTAGCTGTCGGAAAGTTGCTGCAACACCTCACGCTCATCGCCGATGTTGTTTACGACATCAGGGTAAGAACCGTAAACAAGGCGGTGCTGAAGCATGCGAGTCTCATTAAGGAGGCCATTGTGGGCAGAGAGCTCGGAAAAGGAAAGGGGAAACATGAGCATCTCGAACTTACGTCCCGTAAGAGGCTCGTTTATGGTGTTGGCAAGGTCGAACGACGAACTGCCAGTTGCGATGACCTGTACCGCGGGGTTCGTGTCGATGATGAGTTTAAGCGCAAGGCCTATGTTTGATATTCGCTGAGCCTCGTCTACCACAACCACTTTTCTTGTTCCTATAATGCTGTTGAGGCGTGTAGACGTGGCATTCTCAAATAGTGCCCTTACGTCAGGCTCGTCGCCATTCAGCCAAAGCGTGTCGGCATCGTCGCTTTTGCAAATCATGTGCAAAAGGGTAGTCTTGCCCACTTGTCGCGCGCCAAAGACGATGATTGCCTTGCCTTTCCCCATATAATCGCATATCCGCGATTCCAATATTCTTTTAATCATGAAGTCGTGTCGTTTGTTCTGGCTGCAAATATAGCCAAAAATATGGCGTAATCCAAATATCTTTAAAGATTTATGGAATGTAATCCAAAAATATTCAAAGATATTTGGATTACGTTCCATAAATCTTCAATACTGCTTGCTCCAAGCGACACGCTTTTCAAAGGCGTGCCGCGTTTTTTTTGTTGCCGCATGCCATATTTGTGGTATGCCATATACCCACATTAGGGTAGTCAATATACCAATCTAATGCTATTTCGGAACTCTTAAAATAGTATTAATTTTGCAAACGATAACAAACAAGAAGTATTATTGTAAGAGAATCAGGATTATGAGACGAATGTGTTGTCAGACAATCAAGCGAATGTGTCGCCTTATGGCATGCGGCACGATGCTCCATGCAGCTTGTCGCATGCAGGAGAGAATGAAAGAGTTGCGGTCACTTTTAAGGCCGTTTAGGTTGAATTCAGGTGTTGAACGAAAAATTGTATTGGATGAACAACAAGCGCATATTATTCTTGCCTATGGCAATAGGCCTTTCAGTGTTGCCGGCGTTATCGGCGACTATCGACAAAACAACGGCTAAGGCCGACACATTGAAGGCCGTTGAGCCCTATGACCCGATAAACATCAATGAGGTAGTGGTCGTTGGCTACGGCACACAGAAACGCACCCAGCTCACGGGCGCGGTGACCAAGATAGGTGGCTCCCTGTTTGAGAAAGCCACGGCTCCGACCCTTGACGGCGCGCTCAATGGCACGGTGGCAGGCCTCAATGTCACTGCCACGTCTGGTCAGCCAGGAGCCGCCTCGCAAGTCCGCATACGTGGCGGCAACTCGGTGAACGCGAGCAATGAGCCACTTTACGTGGTCGATGGCTTCATTTATTATAAGGACGCGAGCACTGCCAAGACGGGCCTTGGCGCTCTCGAAAGCAGTCTTAACCCCCTTTCCACCATCAATCCGTCGGACATAGAGTCGATAGAGGTGCTCAAGGACGTGAGCGCGACGGCGATTTACGGCTCACGTGGAGCCAATGGCGTCATTATCGTGACGACCAAGAAAGGCACTCGCGGACGCACGTCGATCAATTATCGTTACACCGCCGGTTTCGACGTGGCGGCAAAGAAGCTCGACCTGATGACTGCCAGCGAATGGGCTGGATTCCAAAAAACATATTTCTACAACAAGGGCGGCTACACAGATGAGCAAATCGCCGCTCTCGGTTCCGGCACCGACTGGCAGGGAGCCATGTTGCGCACGGCTTTTCGCCAAGCCCATGAGTTGTCGGTGAGTGGCGGCAATGACAAGAGCCGCTACGCTTTCTCCGCCAACTACACCGACCAGGACGGCATAGTGATCAATTCGGGTTTCAAGCGTTACAACTTCCATGTCAACGCCGACTGGAACCTCCTGCCGGGTCTCACGTTTGGCCTCTACGCCACCTATGGCAAGAGCACCCAGGAGGGCCTCACCACCACGGAGGCCGTGGCCTACAACTCATCGCCCTTCTCGGCTGGCATTACCAACAGTTTTGTTTATGGACTGCTCACGCCCCGCGTGGTGCCCATTTACGCGGAGGACGGCTCTTACAATTACGCCAATCCATACGAGTATGCCTATTTCGCGATAGGCAGCAAGACATCAAACGCCGTGAGCGACCTGAAAAACTCGGTGGCGGAGAGCATAAACAACTATCTGCTGTCAAACGTCTGGGCGCAATACGCTTTTGGCGACTTTAGGGCCAAGGTGAGCGTGGGACTCAACAAGGAGCAGATCACGCAAAACTATTTTTCGCCCAAGTACACTTCGCTTGGCCTTGCCAATGAGGGACTTGGCGGCATAGGCAACAAGAACAACGAGGTGTGGCAGCAGGAATACACGTTGGGCTGGAGCCATGCTTTCGGCAACATACACGATGTGGACGCGCTCGTGGGCTACACGCGCCAAAACAGCAAGGTGAACTACAACTCATCGCTCACCTCTCACTTCACCAACGAGACCTTGAAGCAAAACAACCTCGCCGATGGCTCGCAGGTCTATCCTCCGCAGTCGGGATTCTCGGAGGCTTCGCTCAACTCCATCATAGCGCGTGTCAACTACACCCTGCTCGATCGCTACAACGCCACCGTGACATTCCGCGCCGACAACTCGTCGCGCTTCGCCAAGACGCATCGCTGGGGCCACTTCCCCTCGGTGGGGTTGTCGTGGAACGCGAGCCGCGAGAGTTTCCTCCGCGACGTGAGAAACCTCTCCAACCTTAAGATCAGAGCCTCGTGGGGCAAGGTGGGAAACCAGGAGATAGGCGATTACGAGTACGCGCTCAACTACAAGGCCACACAATACAACGGCCAGTCGAGCTACACCAAGACCAACATTTACAACAAGGACTTGAGGTGGGAGACCACCACGTCTTATAACGTGGGAGCCGACATCGGGCTTTTCAACAACCGCCTTGCCATCACGACTGACGCCTACTACAAGAAAACCAGCGACCTGTTGCTCGACGTGCCAATAGGTTTCAACCAAGGCGTGAACACGCAGCTAAGAAACGTGGGCAACGTGGTGAACAAGGGCGTGGAGCTCACCATCGACGGACAGATCCTCCGCAAGCGCGACTTGCTCTGGACCGCGACAGCCAACATAGCCCACAACAGCAATCGCATCACGAGCATGGGAACCGCCAACGACATAATACTTGGCTCGTCCAATGAGACCATCCTGCGCAAGGGAGAGGCTCTCGGCACGTTCTATGGGTTGCGGTTCGACGGCATCGTGCAGACAGGCGACGACCTGAGCAAGCTGCCCACCGTGAGCGGCAAGAAACTTGAGCCAGGCGACGTGAAGTTTGTGGACCAAGACAACAATGGGCGCATTGACGGCAAAGACCGTGTGGCTCTCGGGAGCATTCAGCCCGACTTCACCTATGGCTTTTCCACACAGCTGAGGTGGCGCGGCCTCGATGCCAGCATCTCTTTCGCCGGCAGCCACGGCAACAAGCTCTTCAATGCCCTTGGACGCAGGCTTGAGCAAACGGGCGACAGCTACAACCTCTTGCGCACGGTGCTCAACAGCTGGACAGAGACCAACCCAAGCAACCGCTATCCCTTGGCGAGCAAGGAGCGCACAATATCCTATATTGACAGCAGGTATGTGGAAGACGCGTCCTACTTGAAGTTGCGCAACGTCACCATAGGCTACACCTTGCCAATATCAAGGAAGAACAATGCCAAGGTGAGGGTCTTCGCCACGGCTTCCAACCTCTTCACGATCACTCCGTATTCGGGCTATGACCCAGAGGTGGCTTCCGGCACCGACTCAGGCGCCTATCCAGCGGCGCGCACCGTAGTGTTTGGGGCGGAAATCAGCCTTTGACATTTTATCCACCATTCATCAACCATTTAACACATAGAACATTATGATAAAAAACATATTCGGCACCATCGGCATATCATTGGCCATCACGGCCGCTACACTATTGACAGGTTGCAACGCCAGCAGCGACGACCCTTCCGACATCGGTGGAGGGGGCACGATAAGCAACCCCATAACCAACGACGCCACGGCCATGTCGACCGTGAACGGAGTGTATGCCAACTGGCAACCGCTCAGTTCGTCGTTCACGTTTATCATAGAGCTCAACTCCAACAAGATGATTTCCTTTGAGGGTGAGGAGTCTGAGGCTGGACCACTCAACAGCCGCTTCGAGCAGACCGCTGACACGTGGTATCAGCGCAAGGTGTTCAACAACTTGTTTCTTGGCATAAGCACCGACAACGACAACATCAAACTTGTCAACGAGGCTTACAAGGCCGGCAACCTGACCGATGCTGGCTACAAGGCAGCCATTGGCAAGGCCAAGTTCCTGCGCGGATTGGCTTACCTCTACCTTGTGCAGTTGTGGGGCGAGGTGCCTGTGTTTACCGAGGAAGGCGGCAGCGCCACCGAGCGGATGCCAATAGACAACGTTTACGACCAGATTGTCTCCGACCTGACTGACGCTGAGTCGCTGCTTCTCGACTACAATGGCGATCCCGTCACGCCGAGCAAGCAGGCTGCCGAGGCTCTCTTGGCACGCGCTTACCTCGCGTGGGGCGACAACCCCTTGAGCTACGAGCAGGTGCAGGCCATTGCCGATGAGCAGAAAGACCCAGAGTTCACCACCACGCCATCGAGACTGGAACAAGCCGTGAAATACGCCGACAAGGTGATAAACAGTGG
>DAINOS010000119.1:0-8029 GCA_036743855.1 Prevotella sp.
TGACATAAATCAAGGATCATGGGGCTTTTCGAGGCGGGGATAGACAAGATAGACAGGATAGACATGATAGATTGGATAGACGGGATAGACAGGCGGGACGAAGGAATGGACATGATGGGAATAAGAGGCGGCGAAAGGCGCACCTCGGCCTTACGGCGTGAAGCCGACGCGATATAAGAGGGAAGGCTAAAGCCGTCAATCGTGAAGGATGATTGCCGACTGGGCGGGGACGGTAACTTGTGAACCATGAAGCATGGCGAGACCAGCCTCATCGATTTTGCCATCGCGACACACAACCGTGTATGAGCCTTCGGGAATGGTTACCGTGCGAGGTTGCTTGTTGGCATTGAGCGCCACGATGATGTTGCGCCATGAGTCGCCACCAGCGTGACCTGTCAAACGAAAGGCGACAAGGCAATCGGCAGTGGGCAGAAACTCAAGATGCTGACGCACGAGGTTGGCATCGCCAAGGCGGAAGGCGGGATGATTACGGCGCAAGGCAATGAGGTTCTCATAATAATTGAACACCTGCGGATAACGCTTGAGATTCTCCCAGCGAAGCTCATTGACGCTGTCTGGCGAGTTGTAGCTATTGTGCACGCCCTTCTTGTCGCGGAGCATCTCCTCGCCGCTAAGCATGAACGGCACGCCCTGCGAGGTGAACACCGCCGTCTGCGCCAACTCATCGAGACGTATGAGCTCATCGGTGGTTATGCCCGGGACCGAAGCCTTCAAGCGGTCAACAAGGCACATGTCGTCGTGGCAGCTCACATAATTTATGCACTGCGTAGGCTCCAACGCCCATGGCTCCTTGGAGTAGTTCACCTTGGCATAGTCGACTTGCGGATGGGCTATCATCCCGGCAATTCCGGCCTTCACGCTCTCTTCCGACCCGGCTATGCCGGCGAGAAACGCGCCCTTGTGGTCGTCGCTGAACGGACCTCGCAAAGCATCGCGCATGTCATCGCAGAAAGCGGCAATGCCCGGCATCCGCCTCATGTTAGCCTTCACCGCGAGCTCACTGGCAGGGTAAGCGCACTGCCCCGCGCTCCATCCCTCGCCATAAACGAAGACGTTGGGGTTGAGGGCGGCGAGCTCCTTGCGTATGTCGTTCATCGTCTCGATGTCGTGCACGCCCATGAGGTCGAAGCGGAAGCCATCGACATGATATTCGTTGACCCAATACTTCACGCTCTCGATCATGAACTGCCGCATCATTGGCTTCTCCGACGCTGTCTCGTTGCCGCACCCCGAGCCATTGCTCGGCTTGCCATCTTTGGAGAAACGGTAGAAATAGTCGGGATACGTGCGCTGGAAGTTGCTGTTGTCGAGGTCGAACGTGTGGTTGTAGACCACATCGAGAATCACCCGGATACCGGCCTTGTGGAGAGCCTGAACCATTTCCTTGAACTCACGCACGCGCGTGGCGGGGTCATAGGGATTGGTGCTGTAGCTACCCTCTGGCACATTATAGTTCAGTGGGTCGTAACCCCAGTTGAACTGCGGCTTGTCGAGTTTGGTCTCATCCACAGAGGCGTAGTCGAAGGAAGGCAATATGTGCACCGCGTTTACCCCCAACCGCTTAAGATATTCGATAGCCTTGGGCTCTGTCAGGGCAAGGAACTTGCCCTTGTGCCGGAACCCGGAAGCAGGCTCAATGGAGAAATCGCGATGGTGCATCTCATAGATGACTACATCGGCGAGGCTCTTCGTGGTGAGCACATGGTCATCGTCCCACCCTTTGGGGTCTGTGGCGCTCATGTCGATGATGGCACCTCTCCTGCCGTTCACCCCCACTGCCTTGGCGAACACGCCAGGGGTCTCGCCCTTGCCGATGTTGAACGTATAGAATTTCCCTTTTTGGTCGCCCTTGAGCTCCACCGTCCAGAGGTTGTCGCCCGACAGCCTCATCCGCTTCTTGGCAATGGGCTTGGGGTCAGCTGCCGCGTCGCCCTTGGCATAGACGCTGAGCACCACGCTCTTGGCTTTGGCAGGAGCGAAGATCTTGAAGACCGTGCGCCTGGGCGAATAGTTCACCTCGTCGAAGTTGAAGTCTTGCGCCGAGGCGAGCAAGGAAGAGGAAAGAAATAATGCAGAAAATAAGATTTGCAATATAAAGTTTTGAATTTTCATGTTTGTAGATTGAATAACACAGACTACTTATCATCATAATGCCCATAGGCTGAAATAATAAGGACAAAAAACTAAAGTGCGTCAAGCCATCGATTCATTTCCTTGACATCTGAGAACTCTGTGAATTTACCATCACGCAGTTCTTTATGTGCCCTGGCTATTTTTGCTTCAAGATCTTCTTTCGTCATCGAAGTAGAGTCACCTTTTTCTCTATGCTGGATGATTCTTGTTCCAGGTATAGCCGACAATATTTTTTTCAAGCTCGGCAACAAAGATTTGTCTTCTAATTGTACTGTAAAAGTCACCATAATGATATAGTTTTCTGTCCGCTGCAAAGATAAGCAAAAACTGTGCTATATTAAAACAATATAGCCGCGAATTCATGAGAAATCCGCGGCTATAAATCGATAATTCTATGTTAAAGAGCCTTCACTGACACCGCGAAGCCACCACCAGGAGCCTGTGTGAACTTCAGCACGTCGCCCTTCTTGATCTTACGCTTCGTGATGACGTAAGCCTTAGGGTTCTTGTCGAAAGAAGCGTTCTTGGCATCGGCGTATATGGTCGCCTCATACTTGCGGCCCTTGTCGAGGAAGTCGAACTTGACGGTGCTGTTGTGCCCGTCCTCGTTGCACTTGCCAGCCACGAACCAGTTGTCGGTGCCCTTTGCCTTGCGCGCCACGGTGATGTAGCGGGCCGGCTCAGCCTCTATGTACTTGCTGTCAGACCAGTCGGCAGCCACGTCCTTGATAAACTGGAACGCGTCCATGTACTTGGCATAGTTCTCGGGCAGGTCAGCCGCCATCTGTATTGGACCCCACATGACGAGGTAGAGGGCGAGCTGTCCCACGAGCGTGGTGTGCACATAGTTCTTGTTCTTGCTCCACGTGCTGAGCTGTGTCTCAAGGATTCCAGGAGTGTAGTCCATCGGGCCACCCTGCAAGCGCGTGAACGGCAAGATGACGGTATGGTCTGGGCGGCTTCCGCCGAATGCCTCATACTCGGTGCCGCGCGCGCTCTCGTTGCCAATCCAGTTTGGCCACGTGCGGGCGATGCCTGTCGGGCGGGTAGCCTCGTGCGCGTTGACCATGATGTGGTGCTTGGCAGCCTCGGTGACGCAGCGCAGGTAGTGGTTGTTCATCTCCTGTGAGAAGTGGTAGTCGCCACGAGGGATGATGTCGCCCACGTATCCGCTCTTCACGGCATCGTAGCCATATTTGTTCATGAGGTTGTAGGCATCCTCAAGGTGACGCTCATAGTTGACCACGCTCGAAGAAGTCTCGTGGTGCATCATGAGTTTCACGCCCTTGCTGTGTGCATACTCGTTGAGCGCCTTGATGTCGAAATCGGGATAAGGAGTTAGGAAGTCGAACACATAGTCTTTCATGTGTCCCGACCAGTCTTCCCAGCCTTCGTTCCATCCCTCGACGAGCACCTCGGAGAGACCGTTGGCAGCCGCGAAGTCGATATACTTGCGCACCTCCGCGTTGGTGGCTCCATGCTTGCCGTTTGGCTTTGCCTTGGCGTAGTTGGTGATGCCGAGCTTCACCGATGGGAAGTCGTCGGTATATCTCCATGTCTTGTGACCTGTGATCATCTCCCACCACACGCCGCAATATTTTGTCGGGTGAATCCACGACGTATCCTTAATCTTGCAAGGCTCGTTGAGGTTGTAAATCAAGCTGTTAGCATCGCCGAGCATGTCGCGCGCGTCGTCGCTGACAGCCACTGTGCGCCACGGAGTGTTGCAAGGAGTCTGCATATAGCCCTTGTTGCCAGTGGCATCGGGAGTGAGCCAGCTCTCGAAAACCATGTTTTTGTCGTCGAGGTTGAGGTGCATCGTGGCGTAGTTGATGCAAGCCGCCTCGTGGATGTTGATATAGAGGCCGTCCTTGGTCTTCATTTGCAGTGCCGTCTGCACGCCCGTTGGCGAGAACACCGCCACGGAAGAATTGCGCCAGTTGACGGCATCGTGCAACTTGGAGCGAATCTCCGAGAGCTTGCTCTCTGTCGTCTCCTGCTCCTGCGTGTCGTAGTCGCCCGGCAACCACCACGCCGTGTGGTCTCCCGTCATGGCAAACTGCGTGTGCTCCTCCTTGATGACGAAATAGACCAGGTCTTTCTGCTCAGGGAACTCATAGCGCAAGCCCATGCCAATGTTGTAGACACGGAAGCGGATGGTGATTCTCCTGTTTGAAGAAGGCTGGAAGAGGTTGACTGCCATCTCGTTGTAGTTGTTGCGAATCTTTCCGTATTGTCCCCAGACAGGTGTCCAAGTCTCGTCGAAAGAAGACACTTGGCTGTCTTGCTCCGTGAAGCCGTCCATCAGCGAAGTCTCCTTCTTGCCCTTGGAGGCGTGCTTGTCCTTGGCGAGTTCCAGGCCAAGGTGGGATGGCTTCACCACCGTCTTGCCCTTATAGGACATCTCGTAGGTGGGCACACCGTTTCCCGTGAGTGAAAATGACACCGAAACGTTGCCGTTAGGCGACTTTACGGTTTGCCCGAATGCCGTGACGGAAAGCAACAGCGCAAGGGCGGTAAGTGCAAATGTTTTTCTCATGAGTCGTTTGTATAAGTGTAATATAGATCTATCTTCCGCTTTCCTGTATGAGGTCTTTGATGTTTTGCGCGAAACTCTTGTTGGCGATGAGGTCCTCGATGTTGAGGTGCATCCTGTATCTCCAATAGTAAGGCACAATTGCCGGCACGTTGACGCGCTCCTTGTCGGCGTCGGCGAGACGCAGCTTCTCGTCCATGGCGAGCCAGTCTTGTATGCTGAGCACGCAGAGCATCGATGGCGATGTGAGCTGCCTTGATATGATGTCGCGCGCGAGCCACCCCGGCAGTGGATGTGGCGCCGCGCCCTGACGATAGAGCATGGTGTTGTAGTAGGCCTGGGTGCGGTCCCAATCCTCGTCCCACCACTGCCTGAGCGTTGGCATGTCGTGGGTGGAGAAGGTGCACACCGAGCGGTAGGGGTTGCGCGAGAGGTGGCCGAAACGCACGTGCGGGTCTTTCGGCATCGACTGAATTTCCAATGACAGTATGCGCAACTGTTTCATCACCCATGGCACGCAGTCGGGCACCATGCCGAGGTCCTCGGCGCACACGAGCATTCGCGTGGCTTGGACGATGACGGGCAACTTCTTCATGGCCTCACCATACCAGAACTGGTTGTTGCGACGATAGAAGTAATCGTTGTATAGGCGGTTGAACGCCGCCTTGTCGTTGTCGTACAGGCTCTCGTAGATAAAGTCGAACTGTGCGGATATGCGCGGGTGGAACTTGCCCTTGTCGGCGCGGTCGCGCACGAAGAGCACGTCGCTGATGAGCGAGTAGAGTCCGTCGCGGAAGTTGAGCTCGCCCTGGTCGGTGACGTTCTCGAAGAGCTTTTGTATCTTCTTCTGCGTGTCGTATTCGGGTTTCATCTTGTAGCGCTCGCCATCGATGCGGTCGAGATACTTGTCCCTTACCTCGCCGGCGCGCTCCTTGAACACGCGGTCGAGCACCCAGTCGGTGATGAAAGGCTCGGTGAACCGCGCTTCCTGGAAGTTGAGACCGTAGCCGCGAATCTCGTCGGCTGTCATGCCGAGAGCCGGGGCAAACTGTCCCAAAAGGCCGTGCACGGCATTGATAGGTATCTCCCAAATGCGGAAGAAGCCAAGCACGTGGTCTATGCGGTAAGCATCAAAATATTTTGCCATGTTGCCAAACCTGCGCACCCACCATTGGCAACCGTCTTTTATCATCTCGTCCCAGTTGTAGGTAGGGAAGCCCCAGTTCTGCCCGTTGGTCGAGAAGGCGTCGGGTGGCGCTCCTGCCTGCCCGTTGAGGTTGAAGTAGCGTGGCTCCGTCCACACGTCGCACCCATGGCGGTTCACGCCGATGGGTATGTCGCCCTTGAGTATGACGTGGTGCTGGCGCGCGTAGTCGTGCACGGCTTTCATCTGCTCGCCAAGCACGAACTGCACATAATACCAAAACGCCACGGCCTTGTATTCCTTGGAACGCGCCTCGGAGAGCCGCTTGCGGTCGGCCTCATCCCATTGGTTGTGGTCTTTCCAAAGCGTGAAGTCGGCGGTGCCATACTCGTCTCTCAACGTGCAATATTGCGCGTATGGCACAAGCCACTGCCCGTTTTCCTTGAAAAACTCCTTGAAGGCGTGAGTGCCGAGCGTCTTGGCGCCTTCCTGGGCGTAGAGGTCGCGGAGGTAAGCCAACTTGGCGTTGTTGACACGCTCATAGTCGATTTGCGGCAGGGCGTTGAGCTCGCGACGCTCTTTCTCATATTTCTCGAGCTTCGCCTTGTCTTTGAGCAGCGGCAACTTGTGCAGGCAAGCGTACTGCGGATGCAGGGCAAAAATGCTGATGCAAGAATAGGGATAGGAGTCGGTCCATGTGTGGGTGATGGTGGAATCGTTGATGGGCAACACCTGCAGCACCTTTTGGCCAGTGACGCACATGAAGTCGATCATCTTCTCCAAGTCGCCAAAGTCGCCCACGCCAAACGACTTCTTCGTGCGGAGTGAGAACACCGGCACCAGCGTGCCTGCCACCTTGGTGTCGTAGATGGCGAAAAAGGCCTGATTGAGGTCATAGGCCACCACGTCGCCGTCGTTGAGCGCCGGCAGCGTCACCTCGCGGTTGTAGCCTTCTTCCCACATCGTGTCGGTGGGGTCGTCGCGTCTCACCGCCACGAACTTGAACTCCACCTTCTCGTCGGCAAACCACGCGGCGTCGAGGTCCACTACCCACTCGTTGTATGCGTGCTGTTTCATGGGCAGGGCCTTGGCTGGGTCCCAATTGCCAAGCGCGTCGGCCTCGCCCACGATGGCGAGCGTGGCGTTGCTTATCTGCGGTGCCCTGACCACGAGGCGCGCCGTGCGGCCAAACGTGGTGACGGCTGGCCGCTCCACGCGGCTGTCGCGTATGCAATCGGTAAAGGCGGAACTATATAAATAGGAGTCTTCGGGTATGTCGTGCCACTGGTCATACACCGTATAGTGGTTGCCCATCTCGGCGTTGAGCTCCAAGGTGTGCATCACGGTCGTCCACTCGTGGCGTATCGTCTTGCCCTGGCGCTCAATGTCATAATAATATATCAGAGTGCCCGTGGCATGAATGTTCAACTCACAAGTCCACCTGACGCCGTCTTGGGTCATCATGTGGAATTTAGACTTTGGCGCGTCCTTGCAAACGCCACTTACAAGATTCAGCACCACGTCCTCGCCGAAGCTTGTGTGAAAATCTACGTTAAACCGAAAATCCATTATATGTTGTTAGTTTTGTTTTCTAATGCAAAAATAGTCTTTTTTTCTTACTTTACTTGATTTATATCATATAAAATGGAATATATATTATGCGCAATCGTTTGCATTAAACACAGAACTTCGTTTCACAGGCTTCACTGCGTTTTGATAATTCTTCTTAAATTATTGGCTGAAAGCCTCATCGTGTCGGATAATTTACTAACTTTACCACACGAATACAGCTTAAACACTAAAGACCAATAAACACCATGAAAGAAACTTGCCTTCACTCCCGCCACGTGGCCTTGGGAGCACTCATGCAGCCCTTCGCGGGCTATGACATGCCCATTCAATACACATCTATAATAGATGAGCACAACGCCGTGCGCCACCACTGCGGCGTGTTCGACGTGTCTCACATGGGCGAGGTCTTCGTCTCCGGCACCGATGCCGAACGCTTTGTCAACCACATCTTCACCAACGACATCTCCACTGCCGTGCCAGGCAAGGTGATGTATGGCATGATGTGCTATCCCGATGGCGGCACCGTGGACGACACTTGCATCTGCAAGCTCGCCGACGACCGCTTCCTGCTCACCATCAACGCCGCCAACATAGACAAGGACTACGAATGGATAAGGCAACAC
>DAINOS010000120.1:0-8009 GCA_036743855.1 Prevotella sp.
AATATCTTCATCTTTTCAAGGGATTATAATATATGTGCAATTTATTTGTTGCAAAGATAGCGCAAACCGAGTGCAATACAAAATAAAAGACAGAAAGACTTTTATTTTTATTGCCGAGGTGCCGCCTGTCTTATTCAAAGATAGCGCAAAATCGCAAGAAAAACGCCATGCTTTCAATTTGAAATCATAAAAGGCTTAAAAAATAGGCAAGGCGTTGTCACGGATAGAAAAAGATTTATTATCTTTGCGGCATGAACAATGATCAAAGAAAAACGATGATTGAAGAGATGGGTAAGTTGTGCATTGACACGGCCAAGCTCATAGTCGGTGGTGTCATACTGGCTGGCATCATGCGGACGGACATCTCACCAACGAAATTGATAGTTTTTGGTTTTGTCTTTGTTTTTTTGTTCTCCGCGTTTGGTATCATGTTTGTGATTAAATCAAAGAGCAGTTAAGATGAAAGAAACTTTTATATTTCTCGGCTTGGTCTGGGTGTTCTTCGTGGCAATGGGACTTTGGGCCATCAAGCAGAAGCCCAGTGACACCAAAGCTGCGTAACATTGTTGTATATACGACTCATATAATTTTTACCAATAGTCATGAAAAGAATCGTTTTAATCCGCCACGGCGAGAGCCAGTGGAATCTTGAGAACCGTTTCACAGGTTGGACAAATGTTGACCTCACCGAGAAGGGCAAGCAGGAGGCACTCGATGCCGGCAAGCTCATGAAGGAGAAGGGCTTCCATTTTGACATTGCCTACACTTCTTACTTGAAGCGCGCCGTCAAGACCTTGAACAACGTGCTCGACGCAATGGACGAGGACTGGATCCCCGTAGTGAAGACTTGGCGCCTCAATGAGAAGCACTATGGCGCTCTTCAGGGCTTGAACAAGAAGGAGACCGCCAAGAAGTATGGTGACGAGCAGGTGCTGCTTTGGCGTCGCAGCTTCGATGTGGAGCCTCACGATCTCGCTGCCGATGGCACTGGCTCAGCTCTTGCTGATCCTCGCTATGCAAAGGTTCCTACACAGTATCTTCCCAAGACAGAGAGCCTCAAGGATTGCATCGCTCGCGTGATGCCTTTCTGGGAGTGCGAGATCTTCCCAAAGCTCAAAGAGGTTGACAACATCATCGTGGCCGCTCACGGCAACTCCCTCCGCGGCATCGTGAAGCACCTCAAGGGCATCTCCGACAAGGACATCTCTGGTCTCAACATCCCAACGGCTACTCCTTACGTGTTTGAGTTCGACGATGATCTCAACCTCGTCAACGACTATTATCTCGGCGACGCCGCAGCCATCGCTGCCAAGGCCGCTGCCGTGGCAAACCAGGGCAAGGCATAAGTCTCTATAAGAAAGACATATAAGAAAGAGACCCGCCGTTTATCACAGTGGGTCTCTTTTTGTATGTATTGTAGGCCTAACACGCACGTTGGCCTATTGTTTCGCTTGTTTCTTTACAGGCTCTTGAAGAAGCTCTCCACGGCATCCACTATCTTGTCCAAGCCACTCGCCGTGGTGCTGTCAGCGTTTTGCCGTATCTCCTTTTTCAGCTCTCTGCTCACCTCGTGGCCTACTTTCTTAGCAACGCTCTTGCCCATTTTGCTGCTTATGGACACCACGCTGTCGGACACTTGTGAGGCAAAGTCATTATCATCGTTGTCATTATTATCGGTAGTCGTCGTGCCATCGTTGTCCTCATCATCTGAAGAGGATTGAGTGGTCACACTGCTGTCGCCGTTCACGATCTTGGAGATGGCCTTGGCTATGTCGTCCTCATCGGATGTGAACACCTTGCCAAAGATTCCGAATGATGTGCGCACGGCCTTCGAGCTGGATTCATCGTCAGAGTCGGGCAGGTCTATGGTTGTTGTCGACCAGAAGAGGTAGTTGTGGTATTGCAGCATGTTGTCGATGGCAGCGTTGACCATTGGCGTGGCTATGGCCTTGAGCATTGCCGTGCCGAACGTCTTGAATGGGTCTTCGTTGTCGGGTGTGCTGCTTGTGAGACCTTTCTCTATGCCGCTGGTCACGTTTTCCTTTATCGCCTTTCTGTGCTCGTCTCTCGATGGGTTGGCCACGGTCATGATGATCAACAAAGCCACTGCCGCGGCACCAATCCAAGTCCAGACTTTCATGTTTCTTTTGGCAGGATGATCCCCTTGTGCATTTGGGTCTTGTCCTGGCGTGGTGCCCTGGGTGAGTTGAGCGTTGCTTATTCCATTGGCGTTGCCAGGTGTTGGCGGTGGGGTAGTGGTGGTGTTAGCGCCGTTGTCCGCACTGCCGTCGAAGAGCGTCTTGAGCTCTTCCACTTGCCATGCCGGAGTCCATTGTGCCATGCCCTCAGCCCATACGAGCGTGGAGGGGGCGATGTGGCGTTGGCGCAGCTCCTCAATGGTATAAGGGCCTTGTTGCGCGTCGTTGACAATAATAAAATAGTTCATGTCGTATATTCTTATTTAAGTGTACTGCTGATATGTGTCATTGCCTAATTGTGCGCAAAGTTATACATTTCCGCTTTATAAACCAACATTCCTCATGCTTTTTGTCCTCGATTGAGGATTTTGTTCATCAAAAAAAGAGCGCCGTGGATAGGCGCTCTTTTCATAGCAGTTCCTGCAACGTCGGGTGGATGTGGATTACCGACCGCAGGTCATCCACGGTAGCCCCAACGCTGATGAGCGCGCTCACCTCCTGCACCAAGTCGGCGGCATGGGCACCGAGGGCGTGGCAGGCGAGGAGGCGACCGTCGGGCGCGGCAATGACCTTCACCAGTCCGTCGGTAGCATCCATCGTCACCGCCTTTCCGTTGGAGCGGTAAAACGACTTTATCACTTGTGGGCGGCAGCCATCGGGATGCGTCGCCGTGGCATTCTCTGCGAGCGATGCCTTCGCCGCGTCTTCGGTGGGCCCCGTTGCGGCGAGCTCAGGCGTGGTGAACACCGCCCATGGCACCAGTGAGGTGTTGAGGCTGCTCTCGCGCCCCGTGATGGCGTCGATGACCTTGCGGCCCTGCGCTTCTGCCGCGTGGGCGAGTTGCAGACGGCCATTAACGTCGCCAATGGCATAAACACCCTTCAGCGAAGTCTCGAAGCCGTCGTCCACCTTTATGCCGTGGCGGTCGTGGTATATGCCGAGTTCGTCGAGCCCAAGGCCATCAAGATTTGGTCCGCGCCCCGTGGCGGCGAGCACCATGTCGCCCTCCACCGTGATGTCCTTGCCTTTCTGTGTGAACGTGAGCGTCACGCCGTCAGCGGTGGTTTGTGTCACACCATCAGAAGAAATCATCGTTTTGTCGCAGATGGCTTTTGCCGCCGCCTGCATATAGAATTTCACGCCGCGTTTCTCCAACCTCTTCCTCAGTCGCTTGGCGAGGTCGGCATCAGCCATGGGCAGGCATTCCTTGAGAAACTCCACCACCGTAACCTCTGAGCCGAAGGCGTTGAAAGCTGATGCCATCTCCATGCCTATCACACCCGCGCCAATGATGATGAGGCGACGGGGTAACTCCCTGAGGGCGAGCAGCCCTGTGGAGGAGACCACGTGAGGGTTGTCTATGCCCTCCACGCGCGGCATCACGGGGTGCGAGCCCGTGGCTATGATGATGTTGTCGGCGGTGTAGTCGGCACCATCGCATGAGACCGTCCGCGCGTCTTTCAGCCTCGCCTCGCCGTGCACGAGCTCAATGCCGGGCTGTGCCATGAGTGTCTTCACGCCTTGACGCAGTTGTGCCACCACCGCCTCCTTGTGGTCGTGGAGCTTGGCGAAGTCGATGGCGCGCGCCGCGGAGTCTTGCCATAGTCCCCATGCAGCAGCCTTGGCGTTGTCAAGCGCGAGTGAGGCCGCGTGGCAATAGACCTTCGTGGGTATGCAGCCGCGATTCAGGCAGGTGCCGCCAGCCTCGCCTTTCTCGAAGACTGTGACCTTGAGCCCAGCCCTGGCGGCATATTCGGCCGTGGCGTAACCGCCTGGGCCACAGCCGATGATGATAACTGATTTAGCCATACGCAATGATTCTTTCCATTATATTTTATCGCAAGACCATTATTTCATCGCCAGGGCTTGTGCGTAGGTCAGCACGGGGTGGCGTGCCGCGAGCACGTCGTCAACACGCGTTATCGGCGTGGCGTGTGGCGCGCCCTTCACGGTGTCAGGCTCTTCCGTAGCCTCTTTCGCTATCTTGCGCATCACGTCGATAAACTCGTTGAGCGTCTCAAGGCTCTCGTTCTCAGTGGGCTCAATCATCAGCGCCTCGTGGAAAAGCAGCGGGAAGTATATCGTGGGAGCGTGATAGCCGTAGTCGAGCAGCCGCTTCGCCACGTCGAGCGTTGTCACGCCCGTGGACTTGTCTTTCAGTCCGTTGAACACGAACTCGTGCTTGCACACGCCGGTTATAGGCAGTTCGAAGACATCCTTGAGGCTCTCCTTCACGTAGTTGGCGTTGAGCGTGGCGAGCGGCCCCACCTGCTTGATGTTCTCCTTGCCAAGCGACAAGATATAGGCGAGGGCGCGAAGCTCCACGCCGAAGTTGCCGGTGTAGGCCCCCACGTGAATCTCGTGGGCCGTAGGCGACGATGAGGCAGCCACGTGTCCGCGGTTCATCACGAAGGTGTCGCCATCACGCTCCACGCGCGGATAGGGCAAGAATCTCTCCAGCCCATGCCTTACGCCCACGGGTCCCGAGCCTGGTCCACCTCCACCGTGCGGCGTGGCAAAGGTCTTGTGAAGGTTCACGTGCATCACGTCGAACCCCATGTCGCCAGGACGGCAAATGCCGAGGAGCGGGTTGAGGTTGGCACCGTCGTAATACATCAGCGCGCCACAGCCGTGCACCAGTTCGGCAATCTCGGGAATGTCGTGCTCGAAGAGGCCGAGCGTGTTGGGGTTGGTCATCATCATCGCCGCCACGTCGGGGCCGAGGAGCGGCTTCAGGTCATCCACGTCCACGCGCCCGTCGGCTGTGCTCTTCACCTCCACCACCTCCAATCCGCACACGGCGGCAGAGGCTGGGTTGGTGCCATGGGCGGAGTCGGGTACTATCACCTTACGCCTGTCCATGTCGTCGCGGCTCTCGTGGTAGGCACGGATAATCATCAGTCCCGTGAGCTCGCCATGGGCTCCGGCACACGGGTTGAGGGTGAAGTCGGCCATGCCAGTGATGGCGGCGAGGTCGTGGCGCAGGTGCCACTCCGCCTCCATAGCGCCCTGCGCCGTGCTGTCGGGCTGCAAGGGGTGGATTCTCTCGAAGGCTGGCATGGAGGCTATCTCCTCGTTGACGGGCGGGTTATATTTCATGGTGCACGACCCCAAGGGGTAGAAGCCGTTGAGCACGCCGAAGTTGTTGCCGCTGTGGTTGGTATAGTGTCGCGTCACCGTCATCTCATCGCACTCCGGCAACTCGGCGTCCTTGGCACGTCGCTCGTCAGCTGGCACGTCGTAGTGGTGGAAGCGGTTGGCAGGCAGCGAGTAGGCGCGTCGCCCAGGCTTCGAAAGCTCAAAGATGAGGCTGCCATATAGTTTGTTGTTCATGGTTGTTTGATTTAATGTTACACCAGACTGACGTATTTCTCTATCTCTTCGAGGGTTCGCTGTTCCGTCACCGCTATCATCACGATGCCGTTGCCCATGTCCACTCCCCCGAGGATACCGTTGTCAGCGAGCTTGCTCATCAGCTTGGGCACGTCGCCAGAGTATCTCAGGCAGAACTCGTTGAAGAAAGGCTTGGCAAAGGCTTCCTCAAACTTGCCCGTGCCCAAGAGAGTGTCGTGCAAGTGGTGGGCACCGTCAAACGACATTTGCGCCGCCTCTTTCAGTCCTTCCTTGCCCATCACGCTCATGTAGATAGTCACCCAAAGGGCGAGCAGCGACTCGTTGGAGCAAATGTTCGACGTGGCTTTCTGGCGGCGTATGTGTTGCTCTCGTGCTTGCAGGGTGAGCACGAAGGCGCGCCTGCCCTCGCTGTCCACCGTTTGTCCTACCACGCGCCCGGGCATCTTGCGCACCAGCTTCTCCGTGGTGCACAGGTATCCGAGATAAGGACCGCCATACGACATGGGTATGCCGAGGCTCTGCGCCTCGCCCACGGCTATGTCGGCACCCCATTCGCCTGGTGTCTTGAGCAAGGCAAGGTCTGCCGCTACGCTGTTCACGATGAACAGGGCCTTGACTGCGTGGCATGCTTCGGCGAATCCTGTGAAGTCTTCCACTATGCCATAGCGGTTGGGCTGCTGCACTATCACCCCTGCCACGCCGCCAGCTGCCACCATCTCCTTGAGGTCGTCGGCGCAAGTCGTGCCTTCCTCCTCGGCTATGATGCCAACCTCGAAGCCATGCACGTGGGCGTAGGTTCTCACCACGGCGAGCGTCTTCTTGTCTACCGTGGCAGACACGAGCACCTTGCTTGCCTTCTTGCCCGCGGCAATGGCCATCATCGCGGCCTCGGCCGTGGCGGTGGTGCCGTCGTACATCGAGGCGTTGCTCACGTCCATGCCCGTGAGCTCTGCCATCATCGACTGGTATTCGAAGATATAATGCAACGTGCCTTGCGACACCTCCGCCTGATATGGCGTATAGCTTGTCAGAAACTCGGAGCGCGCCGCTATCGACGGCACCACCGCCGGCACATAGTGGTCGTAGACACCCGCGCCGGCAAAGCAGGTGAGCGGCGTGTTCTTCGCTCCCAAGTCGTTGAACCACTGACGGAGCTCTACCTCGCTCATGGGCTCTGGCAAGTCGTAATCGCCCTTCATGCGAACCGCCTCGGGCACATCGGCGTAGAGGTCATTGACCGATGTCACGCCGCAACGACGGAGCATGGTGGCGATGTCATCGGGCGTGTGGGGAAAATACTTGAAATTCATAGGCCTTGACAATATTTATCATACGCGTCCGCGCTGAGCAGACTGTCGAGCTCCGACTTGTCGGCGAGCTTCACCTTCATTATCCAGTTGGCGTAAGGATCCTTGTTTATGAGGTCGGGGGAATCTTCCAAAGCCTCGTTGACCTCCTCCACGGTGCCCGTGACGGGCGAGTTGAGGTCGGAGGCGGCCTTCACGCTCTCCACGGCACCGAACTCCTCGCCAGCAGTCACCTCGTCGTCGGGCTCGGGCATATCAACATACACGATGTTGCCAAGCTGCTGCTGCGCGTAGTCTGTTATACCTACGTAGCCGTAATCGCCGTCTACACTTACATACTCGTGCGACTCCGTGTAGTAGAGTCCTTGTTTCACTTCTGACATATTGTTTCAGTTTTTATGGTTATGATTTCTTGTAGTGCTTGTCGTAGAACTTCTTTTTCACGATAGTTCCAGGAAACGTCTTCTTGCGTATCTGCACCTCCACGCGGTCGCCGAGCTTGAGCTTGCTGTCCACGAGTGCCACGGCGCAACTCTTGTCCACGGAGATGAGGCGATAGCCCGTTGTGACCTCGCCCACTGGCACGCCGTCGCTGAGCACCGTATAGCCATGGCGCGGCACTGCGTGGGCGTCGAGCTCTATGCCGCGCAGTCGCCGCGCCACGCCTTCGGTCTTCTGCTTGAGCAGCGCCTCCTTGCCGATGAACTCAGGCTTGTCGAGCTTCACGAATATCGAGAGTCCAGCCATGATGGGCGAGATGTCTTTCGACAGCTCGTCGCCGTAGAGCGGCAAGCCTACCTCGAAACGCAATGTGTCGCGACAGCCGAGTCCGCACGGTGTCACATTGGCGGCCATGAGCTTGTCCCAGCAGTCGGCAATCCACTCGTGGCTGCCATAAACCTCGAACCCGTCCTCGCCGGTGTAGCCCGTGCGCGAGACGATGATGTCGCCCACCTCTTTCACCTCGTAGAAGTTGAGCTCATGGCACTCTATGCCAAGCACGCCTTCCACGACCTTCTCGCTCTCGGGACCCTGTATGGCGAGCTGGCCATAGCGGTCGCTGGCATAGTCGATGTCCACGTCGAAGCCTTCGGCGTGTTGCCTTATCCATTCGTAGTCCTTGTCTATGTTGGCGGCGTTGATGGTGAGC
>DAINOS010000121.1:0-7995 GCA_036743855.1 Prevotella sp.
TGGAGTCTCCGGTCTGAATCATGAAATCGGAGATGACGCGATGCCACAAGTTGCCATCATAATAGCCCTCACGAGCCAAGCGGAGAAAATTGTCGCGATGACGTGGAGTCTCATTGTAGAGTTCCACAGTGATGTCGCCCATCGAAGTCTTTATTAGCACTTGATGTCGAACCGCTGAGGAATCAGTCTTGACCACGAGGGAATCCACTGGTGTGGCAAAAGACATTTGGCAAAACATCGCCAATAGACATAGTATATACTTTTTCATCATACTTCCTTTCTTGATTCTTTTCATTGCAGGTCAAAATTACGAATTAATATTAATAACATTGCTCTTTTTATTCCCAAAAGTAGTTAAATTATAAAATAATAAGAATTTGAACATTGCATTGCTTTGCTATTAACCTAATATTCACTACTTTTGCAACATATTTAAGCATTAATAAAGATATAAAAAGCAAGACATAAAATGAACAAGAAGGTTCTTATCCCATTGGTTATTGTCATCATCCTTCTGTTGGGTGGTATCGGAACACTTTATTACAACCTGCATAAACAGCGCACGGAAAACGCTGAGATGGAGCAACTTGCCGCACTCGACAAGAAAGAGATGGAAAACGAGTATCAGCAGTTTGCCAATCAATATAGCGAGATGAAGACGCAAATCAACAACGACTCCATCGTAAAGCAACTCACTGCCGAACAAGAAAAGACGCAAAGGCTGCTCGCCGAGTTGCGCAACACCAAGAGCACAGACGCTCGCGAGATAGCCCGCTTGAAAAGGGAGCTTGCCACTGTCAGGGCGGTGCTTAGGAGCTATGTCATACAAATTGACTCGTTGAACCGTGCCAACCAGAATCTAACTGCTGAGAATAATCGCATACGCGGACAGTACGCCGAAGCTAACAGGCAGATTGAGGGCTTGAGCACAGAAAAGGCATCGCTTTCTGAGAAAGTGGCAATAGCAGCCCAACTTGACGCCACAGGCATACAGATGACAGCCCTCAACAAGCGAGGCAAAGGCACCGACAAGCTGAAGAAGGCAAAGAAGTTCTTGGTGAGCTTTACCATCGCGCGAAATGTAACAGCGCAAAGTGGCATGAAGACCGTGTATGTCAGGGTTACTACACCGACGGGAGCCTTGCTCGGAGGCGCGGGAAGTTTTGCATACGAGAATCGCTCGCTTTCTTGCTCAGCAAAACGCTCGGTTGAATACAATGGCAAGGAGACACCAATGAGCATCTACCTTGACATTGACCAGACGCTTGAGGGTGGCACATTCAACGTAAGCATCTTTGCCGATGGCAACATGATTGGCAGTCGCAGCTTCTCGTTTGATTAACTCCGAGCGCGCATCGCCAACTTATCATTGCACTAATGTCATAGTTATAGAATAAATATGAGCAAACTTAAGATAGCATTTATTCTCTTTTGTTGTTCAAGTTGCTTCTCTGTTACGATGGCGCAAAACACGCTTACGCTCGACAGTTGCCGTGCGCTCGCGCTGAGAAACAACAAGCAGTTGCAGGTGGCTCGCGTCAATAAGGAGATGACTGTGTATGCCAAGAAATCTGCGCGCACTCAATATCTTCCAAAAGTGGATGCCGTGGCAGGATACTCTTACTTCAGCCACGAGATAAACTTGTTGAGTAAGACCCAGAAAAACGAGCTCAACAATATAGGTTCCACAGGCGTTGGCAAACTTAACGGTGATTTGAGTTCCAGCATTGGAAACCAATTGCAGGAATTGGTAAGCAAAGGCACAATAACTCCCGACCAGGCTCAGCAAGTTGGCAACGTAATGCAGCAATTTGCCAATGGTCCATTGTCGCAATATGCCGCAGGATTGGGCAACACCATAGGCCAGAAGCTGGTGGATGCCCTCCACACCGACACCCACAACCTTTTCGCTGGCTCAATATTCGTGCGTCAACCCATTTTCATGGGAGGAGCCATCAGTGCCGCAAACCGCATGGCTGACATAGCCGAGGCTATGGCTGACGACAACATTAGCTTGAAAAACCAGTCCACTTTGTATAATATAGACCAAGCATACTGGCTTGTCGTCTCCCTTCGCCAGAAACAAAAGTTGGCATATAGCTTCCGTGACCTTGTGAAGAAGCTCGACAACGACGTGAGCAAGATGATAAAGCAAGGAGTGGCAACAAAGGCTGACGGACTGAAAGTGAAGGTGCGTGTCAACGAGGCTGATATGCAAATCACCCAAGTGGAAGATGGTCTCGCGTTGTCAAAGATGCTTCTTTGCCAACTTTGCGGATTGCCGATGAACGACAATATTACGCTCGCCGACGAGAACAAGGATCAAATAGACACCGACTCCGCAGTGTCGGCAGAAGGCTATAAGCCAGACGCTGACATAAGCAGTCGTCCGGAAGTGAGGCTTCTCCAGAAGTCCATAGACCTTAGCGAGGAAAACATGAAACTGGTGCGTGCAGCTCGCTTGCCTCACATTGCTTTCACTGGCGGCTATTCCATAAGCAACCCTAATGTTTTCAACGGCTTCCAAAAAAACTTTTCTGGCGTGTGGAATGTCGGCATAGCGGTACAGATGAATGTTTGGGACTGGAACGACAACCAGTATAAGATACGCGCCGCAAAGTCTGCTACAAGCATGGCACGGCTCGAACTCGCCGACACTCAGGAGAAGATAAACCTTCAAGTGACACAAAACAGGTTCAAGGTCAAGGAAGCCCGCAAGAAGCTCGCCATGGCTGAGAAAAACATAGCCAGCGCCGAAGAGAACCTTCGTTGTGCGCAAGTGGGCTTCAGGGAAGGTGTCATGGGGTCAACCGATGTGCTTACGGCACAAACCGCATGGCAGCAGGCTCAAAGCCAAAAGATTGACGCGCAGGTCGAGGTCAAGCTCGCACAAGTAGGCCTGGAGAAGGCACTGGGAACTTTACAATAAACCGTTTACAAACCACAAACAACATATAGGAATGAGCGCAAAGAGCCAACACCAAAACATACTGCTTGCTGTAATGGGGTTCTCCATTGCCGTACTAATAGTCGCGATAATAGGATTCTTCACGTTGGGCAAGACCGACGAGGTCATACAAGGTGAAGTAGAGGTTGGTGAATATAGGGTTAGCTGCAAACTGCCAGCCCGCGTGGTCGAGATACGCGTCAAGGAAGGCGATTTCGTGCACAAAGGCGACACACTTGCCATACTTGAGATTCCAGAGATGAACGCCCAAGAGAAAGTGGCGCAATCTGCCGAGGCTGCCACTCAAGCACTTAGCAACCTCACAGAGGAAGGCACACGACGCGAGGCCATACAAAGTGCCATGCAACTCGTGGTGCAAGCCAAGGCTGCCACCGACGTGGCAAAGAAGACATACGATCGCATGCAAAACCTTTTCAACGAGGGCGTGATGAGTCAGCAGAAACGAGATGAGGCCAAGGCCGCATGGGAAGTGGCACTCGCCCATGAGAATGCCATGAAGAGCCAATATGAAATGGCTAAGAATGGAGCGCGAGCAGAGGAGAAAAAGGCCGCTCAAAGTCAGGTCAAGGCTGCCAAGCACTCAGTTGACGTGGTGCGCTCGGTGCTGAAAGAGACCGTGCAAGTGGCGGCAGTCGACGGTGAGGTGAGCGACATCTATCCTAAGGAAGGTGAACTTGTCGGCATGGGTTCGCCCATACTCAGCATCTCAATGATGCAAGACATGTGGGGAACGTTCAACGTTCGAGAGGATCAACTCAATGGACTGAAAGTTGGCGACACATTCACGGCTTTCTCTCCAGCGTTTAATAAAGAACTGAAACTCAAGGTCTTCGAAATAAAGGATGAGGGTTCCTACGCCGTATGGAAAGCCACAAAGAGCAACGGTCAATACGACCTCAAGACCTTTGAGGTAAAGGCGCGTCCAATCAACCGATTTGACGGCCTAAGACCTGGTATGTCATTGATAGTGAAGAAGAAGTGAGCCTGTCAGAGATGATAAGACGCGTCTACCGCATATTTGTCCGCGAGCTGGTCATTATGTGGCGGCATCCAATCTATGGCTTCTGCACAATAGTGTTTCCTGTCATGGTGGTGGCGTTTTTCACCACGTTGATGAACGAGGGCGAGCCCGTTGAGATGCCTGTGGGGGTTGTCGACCAAGACAACACCCATGTCAGTCGTGCCATGATTCGCCAGCTCGACGCTTTTCAGACGACTCATGTAATGGGACATTACGCTAACATGAATGACGCGAGGAAGGCCATACAACAAAACAAGATATACGCTTTCTTGCTCATTCCCAAGGGCACGACCGACAAGCTGCTCAACTCTGAGCAACCTAAGATTTCATTCTATTACAGCAATGTCACGCTTGTGGCTGGCTCATTGCTTTTCCGCGACTTAAAAACGGTGTCAACGTTAGGCTCAGCCGCGGTGGGCTCAACCAAATTGTCGGCACTCGGAAAGACCTCCAAGGAAATAAGGACATTCCTTCAACCAATCAATATCGACTTGCACATGATTGGCAACCCATGGGCAAACTATAACATTTACCTGAGTACGGCGATGGTGCCAGGCGTGTTGATGATTTTCGTTTTCCTGCTTGCCCCCTACTCCATCGGCACAGAGCTGAAGTTTCACCGTTCAAAGCAATGGATGAGAATGGCAGGCAACAACGTTCATGTCGCCATAGCAGGTAAAATACTTCCCCAGACGGTTCTTTTCACCCTCGTGATGTGGTGCTTCGAGTTCTACATATTCTATGGACTTCACTTTCCGCATCCTGGTGGCGTGGTGCCTATAATGTTGTTGGGACTGCTTTCCGTATTGGCGTGCCAGTGCTTTGGCATCTTCGCCTTTGGCCTTATGCCGTCACTGCGAATGTCAATGTCAATATGCTCATTATGGTCGGTGATAAGTTTCTCCGCTTGCGGAGCCACATATCCCGTGTTCGCCATGGATTCCATGATACAGTCGTTGGCGCAGCTCTTCCCTCTACGTCATTACTACATGATATACCAGATGTGCATATTCAACGGCTATCCATTGAGCTACGCGTGGTTCCATTTCATGGCCTTGGCCATATTCATATGCCTTCCGATATTCACGATAAACAATATCAAGAAGGCGATGCTCGTTTACGTTTATATCCCATAATAAATGAAGAGAGACAGCCTGTTTTTCAGAATCAAGCAAGGTATCCAAGACACCTGTTATATCATGGTGGAGGAGATACGCAACGAGTTCCGCGACGAGGGCTTGCTCATCTTCTGCGTGCTCGTGCCGTTGTTCTATCCCCTTCTCTATTCGTGGATATACAACAACGAGGTGGTGCGCGACGTACCAGTGGCAGTCGTAGACCTTAGCCACAGCAACGCTTCGCGTGAGTTCATACGCATGGTTGACGGCGGCCCAGACACCAAAGTGGCTTACTATTGCACGTCGCTCGATGAGGCCAAAGAGCTTACTGGCAAACAGCAAGTACACGGCACAATATTTTTCCCAAGGGATTTTGAGACAAGGCTAAGGCGTGGCGAGCAAGCCAACGTCAGCGTATATTGCGACATGAGCCTCATGCTCACCTACAAGGCAATATACCAAACCACACAGGCTGTGGCATCGAAAATAAACGCCGACATACAAATTAGCCAAAGCACTGGATTCACCAATCGCGACGATGAAATCACAACTAAACCTCTCGACTTTGACGAGGTGCCCATCTTCAACACCACCTCCGGATATGGCAACGCCATCCTGCCAGGAGTGTTGATACTCATCTTGCAGCAAACCCTGCTTCTCGGCATTGGCCTATCGGCTGGCACGGCACGCGAGAGAAACCGGTTTCAGAACCTCGTGCCAATAGAGAAACACTACAATGGCATCTTCCGTATCGTCTTGGGCAAGAGCGCGGCTTACTTCTCGCTTTACATTGTGATGGCGGCATATATCACGCTCTGTGTCCCACGGATGTTTCATTTCGTGTCGCTTGTCACGGCGCAAACGCTCATTGGCTTGATGGTGCCATACCTTCTGGCGGTAATCTTCTTCGGCTTGACCATGTCGTGCCTTGTCAGATACCGCGAAAACGTGATGTTACTCGTCGTGTTCACGTCGGTTCCATTACTTTTCATGACGGGCATAAGTTGGCCACAATCAAACATCCCATGGTTTTGGGAAGCCTTCTCGTGGCTATTTCCTTCCACATTTGGCATTCGCGGTTTCCTGCGCATCTCATCCATGGGAGCCACATTGCCTGACATAAAGGTTGAATATCAAGCTCTTTGGCTCCAGGTACTCGTCTATTTCTTCACGGCATGCCTCGTATACCGCTACCAGATTATCCTGTCTCACAAACGCGCGAGGGCTCGACTCAAGCGGATGGAAGAAAGCAAGGCAGCGAGAAATTTAAATGGCAATGGACTTGGCCAAGGCACCCCCAGCCCAAACGAAGATGAGACCAATGGCGAAACTGCCAACAAGGTAGAAGAACATACATAAGTAATCTTGGTCGCTTGCCAACGACATGTTCTCGTTCATGAACGTGGAGAACGTGGTCAAGCCTCCGCAAAAGCCAGTGGTCAGAAACAATCGCGTCTGCGGCGAAAGCCACGACAATGTTGATGGGAGGCTTGAGAAAAAACCTATCAACAGGCAACCCAGCAGGTTGACAATAAACGTGGCCATGGGAAACGATGAAGCCCACAACCCGCCTATCAATTTTGATACAAGGAAACGGCTTCCTCCACCGAGAAAGCTGCCGAGACCCACGACAAAGAAATCTTTTAATATGTTCATGTCATATAAATGTTATCATTCCAACGGAGCACGAAAATCACAACCTTCTTTCCAGCGTGAGCAGCCGTAAGCGGTTTTCCCTTTTATAATATGTCCCTTTTTGCATTTAGGGCACACGTCACCCTCTTTTACTATTATTTTCGTCTTTCTTGCCGACTTAGAAGTTGTCTTCTTGGTCGGCTTTGTTTTTTCTTTTGTTTTTTTGTCGTCGCTATACGCTATCAAATGACCAGAGTTGTCGCGCATCACGTCGTTGACTATTCTGGCGACTTGCTCTTTCAGTTCGTTGATAAACGTAGCCGCGTCATACTCATTGCGCTCTATCTCTCTGAGTTTCTTCTCCCAAATGCCTGTCAACTCTACACTCGTGAGCAACTTCTCGTGAATAGTGTCTATCAGCTGAATGCCAGTTTGCGTGGCAACCAGGTTTTTCTTGTCCCTACGAATGTAATGCCGCTTGAAAAGCGTTTCTATTATGCCAGCGCGCGACGAGGGACGTCCGATTCCGTTTTCCTTCATTGCGGCAGAAAGCTCCTCATCATCAACGAGTTTGCCAGCGGTCTCCATGGCTCGCAGGAGCGAAGCCTCTGTATAGTGTTTTGGCGGCACGGTCATCTTCTCCGTGAGTGTGGGCTTATGCGGTCCCGACTCACCTTTTACAAAAGATGGAAGAATCTTGTCGGTCGTGGCATTCTTTGAGGAGGAATCGTTTATCTCATCCTTTGAGTAAACCGCGCGCCAGCCTTGCGACAATATTTCCTTGCCCGATGCCTTGAATTCCACCTTGTCCACCTTGCCTACAACAGATGTGGTTGAGAACTTGCAATCGGGATAGAACACGGCGATGAAACGTCTGGCTATCAAGTCATACACTTTCTTCTCCACGTCGGTCAAGCCTGTGGGCACTTGCCCCGTGGGAATAATGGCATGGTGGTCGGTCACCTTAGACGTGTCGAACACTCGCTTCGATTTTGGCAACGTCTTGCTTATGGCGGCAAGGTTCTTTATCATCTCAAGATATGGTTTCTTGCCAGCCTCGGCATATTGGCTCACGCCATTCAGTATGCCAGGACACTTAGGATATATGTCGTCTGAGAGATACTGGGTGTCTACACGCGGATAAGTGGTGAGTTTTTTCTCGTAAAGACCTTGAATGAGGTTGAGCGACATCTCTGCCGAGAAACCATACTTGCGGTTGAGGTCCACCTGCAACGAGGTGAGGTCATAGAGTT
>DAINOS010000122.1:0-7987 GCA_036743855.1 Prevotella sp.
CTGATGACCTTCGGCAACTTGAACGAGTTGGAGATGAGCCAAGAGGCGTTAATTGAAGGATAGAAATAGCTGAACGTGCCGTGTCCGTCGGCATAGATAAGGGCCGAAGACCAGTCGTTACGGCCAGTCACGTCGAGGTAGACCTGATCGCGCCAGCTTGCGCCAGCCTGGAATGCCACGGAGTGCATGATCTTGGTGCCGTAGACGCTTGCCTTGGTATCATAGCCCTCGATACCGTTGGCGAGGAAGTACTGGTTTGGCACGATGAAGTCGCCCTTGGTCTCCGAGTATATCTCTGAGCTGCGGCCATTGTAGAACTCGTAGCGCAGGAAGCCGTTGACGTGCCAGTCCTCGTTGATCTGCTTGTCGACCATGAGGTTGCTGTTGAAGTTGATCTGCTGCTTGCGGCTTTGCTTGGTGGTGTATTTGCCACCCTTGTTGTAATAGCCACTGCCAGGGTATTTGCCTTCTGCCTCCACGAAGTAATAGTTGTAGTTGCCTTCGGTGATCCACTTCAACCATGGAGTCAAGTTGACAGTGAGCTTGAGGTCTGGGCGGAACGTGGTCTCCTTCTGGTAGTATTCATCCTCCCAGATGCTCCACCAGATGCTGCGACCGATAACGTAGCCCCACTTGTCGCCATAGCTTGTGCTGGCAAGACCGCCGTGGCTACCTTTATACTTGTCGCGATAATACTTGGCGTCATACATACGGTCCCATGTACCGTCCACGAAATGCTCACCGATATTCGGCTGGGCGTTGCGCGGCTTTGAGCTGGCGTAGTTCATGCTTGCCTCAAGCTCGATGTTGTCGGTCAGCTTGTGCGAAGCCTTTGCCAAGAAGCTCATGCGGCGGAAGTCGTTGTTTGGCAACGTACCGTTGTTGTAGCGATAAGAAAGAGAGGTGTAGAACGACGTGCGCTCGTTGCCGCCAGAAACAGAAACGTTAGTGTTGGTGGAGAAACCGGTGCCGTAAGCGTCCTTGAAGTTGTTTTTGTAAGCCTGTGGGGTATAGAGTTGTCCGTCATACATCTCTATCTTTCCATCCTTGGCGTTTTGGCGGAGATACTCAAACGAGGGACCCATTGCCGAGCCCATCTCCCCGTAGGAAGACAAGGTCTTGTAAGATGGATAACCGTCCGCGTTGGTCCAATAGAGGTCGTTCACGTTGAACGGCTTTGTTGGCGACGAGCAGTAGAAGAACGATTCGGCGTACTCGTTTTGCAGCTCCGGCTGGCTTGTCACCCTGTCGAAGCCGAAAGTCTGAGTGAAGTTGACCTGTGTCTTCTTCTGTCCCTTGCCACTCTTCGTGGTGATGACCACGGCACCGTTAAGACCACGAGAGCCATAAAGCGCAGTAGCGGCAGCGCCCTTCAGCACCGACACCGTCTCGAAGTCGTCGGGGTTGAGGTTCTTCAGCTCGTTACCATAGTTCTGGGCACCGGAAGCCCAGTCGGCATCGTTCTCCACGACACTGTTGTCGAGTATCACGCCATCGATGACGTAGATAGGCTGGTTGTTCTTGTTGAGGGTAGAGGCGCCACGGATCAAGATCTTGGAGGCACCGAACATACCACCGTCTGAAGAACTGATTTCCACACCTGCCACCTTGCCCTGCAATGCCTGCACGGGGTTGATGAGGTTGGCGTTGAGGTCAGAGCCCTTGAGCTCTGTCATGGCGTAACCCAAGGCCTTGGCGTCGCGCTTCATGCCGAGGGCGGTCACCACCACCTCGTCGAGGGCCTTGGAATCATCCTTGAGCGTCACCTTGAGGGCGGCACCGTTGTACACGACCTCCACTGGGGTCATGCCGAGGTAAGACACGCGAATGGTCTCGCCTTTCTTGACGTTTTTGAGGGCGAAGTTACCGTCAATATCGGTAACGGTGCCTACTCCCGTCTTGCCTTTCACCAATACGGTCGCGCCAACCACTGGCTCACCCGTGGCGTCGACAACGACACCTTTGCATTCCGCGTCTTGTTTCACGTCTTGTGCCTCGTTGAGAGAGGTCACCGTGCCAGCATAAGCTAAATTACCCCCCCCCAATAGCCATTGAAGTGAGTGCGAGCAGCATGCCGACTGTTTGTACTCGTTTTGACATAGACTAAAAAATTAATTGTATAAAAAACGTATTACTATTTGCCATTGTTAACGTCAAAAGGGTAGTTTGTAAAATACATTTAAGGATGGTTACAAAATTATATATTATGTTTGAATCTCAGGAGGAAAGCATTAGCTTTTTTGATACTTTTTTACCTAAATCTACACTTTCCTGCTTTTTTGCCTTTTGTGGACGCGATTTATAACCAGTTTTCTTTGCTATTTCATGTTAATCTTTGAAAACGTATTACGACAATCAAAGATATTTGTTATAATTTTGCACAAAAACCATAATGGCATGAAAGATAACGAGAAAAACGAGCGTCGGGGCGGCAGAAGAGAGGGTGCCGGAAGGCCGCGCTCCGACAGCAAGCTCTACACCTTCAGGGCTCCAGGCAGGATGGCACGGTTCATCGACGCGCAGGACAGCAAAACGGAGTTTATCAAGGGCTGCATCACCAAGGAGATAAACGCCTTTGGCGCCAACTTCCGCAAGATTGGCGACGTGTACCCAGTGGGTGAGGTCAAGGACGTGCGCTTGCCTTTCTTCGACGTGGGGATAGTGGCTGGCTTCCCCATACCGCTCGACAACGACGAGAGAAGTCAAGACATAGAGCTCTTGAAGATGCTGTGCCCCAACCCTGAGGCCAGTTACCTCATCAGGGTCCAGGGCAACAGCATGATAGACGCGGGCATATACAGTGGCGACATCATCATCGTGGACAAGAGCAACCGCGAGCCTACGCCGGCGGAGGTGGCTGTGTGCGAGCTCAATGGCGAATACACGCTGAAACACTTTGTAAAACGTGGCGACGAGGGATGGCTGGTGCCGGCAAACCCCAAATTCCCGGAGATAAAGGTCACGGAAGACGACTCGTTCAGCGTATGGGGAACCGTGACCTATGTCATACATAAGCCAAGGGGGTGAGGACATGTACGCGCTGGTAGATTGCAACAGTTTCTTCTGTTCCGTGGAGAAGGTCTTTCACCCCGGACTTGGGGGTAAGCCTGTCGTGGTGTTGTCGAACAACGATGGTTGCATAGTGGCGCTCACGCCAGAGGCCAAGGCAGTGGGCTTGCACCGTGGAGACCCCATATTCAAGGTGAGGGACATCGTGGACAACTGCCACGTGACCGTGTTTTCCTCCAACATGTACCTCTACGCGGCGATGAGCAAGAGGGTGACGAGCATTTTGCGGAAGTCCATTCACCACGTGGAAAACTATAGCATAGACGAGAGCTTTTGCGATTTGGACGGCTACGACGCACATTACGACTTGGCTGACATGATGCGCGGCATAGCGCAAAAGATAAAGCTGTGGACCGACATACCAGTGAGCGTGGGCATAGCGCCGTCGAAGACGCTCGCCAAGATGGGCAGCAAGTTTGCCAAGAAATACGCCGGCTACCACGGCGTGTGCATGATAGACAGCGACGACAAGCGGCGCAAGGCGTTGCGGCTGTTCGACCTCGCCGATGTATGGGGTATAGGGCGGCGGACGCTGGAGAAGCTCAACTATTATGGTGTAAACACGCCACTGGAGTTTGCCGACAAGAAGGAGTCGTGGGTCAAGTCGCGCTTCACCAAGCCTGGCATCCAGACCTGGATGGAGCTCAACGGCATTCCATGCATAGACACCTCGGAAGTGGCGCGCAAGAAGACCATCTGCACGAGCCGCAGCTTCGGCGACATGGTCGGCGGCCTCGACTCGCTCAAGGCGGCGGTGGCGACCTTCGCCAGCAGCTGCGCCAACAAGTTGCGGGGCGAGGGCTCAGGGGCCAAGAGCGTGACGGTGTTTCTCAGCAGCAACAGGTTCCGCGACGACTTGGAGCAATACGGCAACGCCGCCTCCACGGGTTTCATGACGCCCACCTCCGACACCATGGAGATAACCCAAGCGGCACTCGCCATCCTCGCGCGCATATACAGGAAGGGCATCATGTACAAGAAGGCGGGCGTCATCGTCAGCGACATCGTTTCCTCGTCTCCATGCCAAGCCAACCTGTTCGACCCAATCCATAACCGTCCGCAACGCGCCAAGCTGATGCGGGCCATGGACGAGCTCAACCACCGCTATGGCTTGAAGACCATCCGCCTGGCAGTAGAGGGCGAGGCCAAACAACCTTGGAAGGTGAAGTGCGAACACCGCAGCCCAAACTATCTAACGAATATCAACGAGATAAACACGATACATATATAAAAGGTATTCTCCGAAGAAACCGTTTACACATTAGTGTAAGATGAAAGATTTGGAGAAGACACCGAACAAACTCTATTAAACATCATCGACCTATAATAGCATTACATCCCTTATTGACAGGATAGAATAGGCAAAAATATCAACACCAATTCAAATAACAGCAATAATATTTGACAGTTAGAAAAAAAACATATACTTTTGCTTACGGTTTGAACAAAAACAAGCATTTATAATTAACAACAATAAAACTGATGCGTATGAAACACTTTTCTACACTACTCGCTACGGTTGTGCTTTTCAGCCTTAACGTTGCCGCTCAAACAAGTTATGACCTTAAAGTGAACGGCATATCCGTGACATCCGACAATGCTGCTGCCATAACCGGTGACGGCATAACGGGAACGGTGAAGTATGACGCCACAAGCAATGTGCTCACACTCAACAATGCCACTATCGCCGCCACGGGAGGCAACAACGCCATAACGTCCCATAAAGATGGACTCACCATCGAGCTGGTGGGCGAAAACGCGCTGTCGTCTGCAAGTGGGGCAACAGTGTGTCTGTTCAAGGAAACCACGATAGAGGGCAAAGGATCCGCGTCGGCCAAAAGCGGCAACAGCACGGCAATACAGATGATGAGTTATCCACTTACCATCAAGGGCGGTTGCACGGTCACCACGTCGGGCATAGGAGGCATTGCCGGGATGGATGGCACGGAGACTTTAACCATCAATGCCTCCACGGTAAAAGCGTCAGGATCTGTGTTCGGCGCCATTTCCGACTGCTCTGTAGACCTCATTGATTGCAAGATTACATCTGGCAGCTACATTGACGAAGAGGTGACAATAGAGCCAACCAGCACAGGTATCAACGCCATCAGCGACAAGCCGTCGTCACGCACAGGTGAAATCTACACCACGGCTGGCGCTCGACTTGGCCACGTTCCAGCAAAAGGCATCTACATCAAGGATGGCAAGAAAGTGCTGGCAGGAAAAAGCCAGCATTGATGCCACGCTCGGCATGCCACACTTGTCAATTGCACCTATAAAAAAGAAGCGGTAGCTACTCTGAATAGCCACCGCTTCTCTTTCCTGACTTCGTCATCGTGTCACCCAAAAATCCTCGTCAAAGAGTTTTGCTATTTTCCGATGTCTTTCCATCAACATTGTTTGCGTGTAAACATCCTTGTTTAGTGGCAGCTTGATTTGTATTGTTGTTGT
Source organism: Prevotella sp. (assembly GCA_036743855.1). Lineage (GTDB taxonomy): Bacteria > Bacteroidota > Bacteroidia > Bacteroidales > Bacteroidaceae > Prevotella. The sequence goes on from DAINOS010000122.1 coordinate 5,521, forward strand.
GATGGTCTTTGCCAAGGCAAGCACCTTGTCAACACTCACCTTTATTTCCGAGGCCTTCAAGCAGGCGCGTGAATGTATCAAATTAACCCTTTATGAAATGCAAAGCCACAAGTAGCAAAAAAACAATGATGATAATCCATCTGTTGATTTTTGCGGCTTTAGCAACAGCTGCTAAGCTATCATCAAAATCACTTCTAAATCTTTCTAAATCCTGCTTGATACCATGACAAAGACCTTTAGTTTCAGTTTGAACTGAAATAATGCTATCAAGTGTTTGTTTAGCTGAAGAAACCTTGTCGCTAATATCTTTAAGTGCCGTTTTTACTTTCTGTAGACGCTTTTCACCATCATCACTGATTTTCTCAGAAAGCGACTTGATAGAAGCGCACTGCGTTTCAAGTGAAGACTTGACGCTGTCAAGCGTTTCATCTTGTCCGTCTTGAGATTGCTTTAGATATTTTGCAAGGGTGTCAACTTTCTCCCTTACTTCGCTCACCTTTGTTGCCGCTATAGACAGGACATCATGAAGTGAAACCAGTCTGGCTATTTCGGTTGCAAATTTTGCATTCTCAGAATCAAGTTTTGCAATGGCCTCAGATACTTCGGCATTAAGTGTATCTGTCGAAGTTTTAACACCTGCATCGAATTTTGTTGTTATATTTTCGCATGAAGTTTTAATGTCATCTACAACAGAATTCAAATCGGCAGTTCTGACACTATGATAATGATCAACTTCTTCTATAAATGCAGAAACCTCTTTGTTCAAATCATTGAGAGTCTTGGTATATCTCCCAACAGTCTGTTGCAAGCTATCGCTTGTAGCTATCGTCTCCTCAACTTGCCTCTTTGCCGAATCAACTTCAGCGAGGTTGTTTTCAAGGCGCTCTAAAGCCGCATTAATGTCGTATGCCATGTCTTATTATTGTTTATCGTTGTTTGCTTTTACGTATTTTTCTTTGAAGTCATTAAATTTCTTCTCATGGATAAGAAATACTAACGTTTCCTTACCATTCTCAACCAATTTCTCTTTTATAAATTGCTCCTTAGCCTGCATGGAAATCACATTATTGAACAGCTCAACATATTCCCATACTTTACTTCCTTCTTTCTCATAAAAAGAGATAAAACCATCAACATACCCATTTAGGGCATTTGTTTTTAGGGTTTCATTGTTTCCCGCACCCAAGATGGCTATGCAATAAGTGAGCAACAAAAGAAGAGCGGCATTGTCTGGATGTGCCCTTAAACATAGCAATGTAGCACCATAAAGATGTTTCAGATTGTTAATTTCACTTCCTGAGTTGTCATTAGAAACAATGTCTATATATTTGACGACAGTGTTGAAATCATCCTTGCCGTCTTCATTCGTATCCTTGGAAAGAGAATAGGATTTGCCATCAACCTCATAATCACGTCTTGCATACTTTGAATTGAAATACAGATGAACAAATTCTTTCAACCATTTGTCATTATGGTCAGCTTCTTGATGGGCAATACTGTCCTCACAGGCTATGCGAATATCCTCTATGGCCCGGTACCGTTTCTTCTCAAGATTCTCATATACAAACGCTGTCAGATAGCCTAAGCATTTGTCAAGATAATTGCGACCTTTCTGCCTGTCTATCTGTTCAACCCTTTTGCTGGCCTGCTCAAGAGAGTAGTACTTCAAGAAGAACTTGAGCATGAACTGCCTGAACTCCTCATCAGACCTCTTGCGAATCTTCAGCTCATATGTTTGAGACAGGTAATCAATGGTGACATCCTCTACCAATCCTATGCAGCATAAGCGATAGATAGCCTTGTCCGTATCATCCTTGTCACGCTTTTTACAGAACAATTGTCGCAACTTGCCGTATATGTCATTCGATGCATGATAACGTAACCACATTGCATCATTTGAGGATTTACTAATTTGTGCTATGAGATCATCAAAATCGCCAACCTCGTTAAGCTTTAATTTTCCACAGATATCAGACCAACCCTGTTGTTGGGCTATCCTTGAAATCTCTGTCTTAATGGAAACCTCAAACTGATCAAAATCCTGTTGAACTTGATTTTCCCATGATACCGTAATGCCTTCCGCGAAATTATCCACATCCTCCAAAGGGCACAGCAAATAACGCGCGGAATGGTCATCATAGCCTCTTAATATCCTTATCAAGGATTCGCTAATGCTTTGACATATCGAATAATCAAAACCGATATAGTTGTATCTCGGTGAAAGATCACCCAAAGAGATATAGCCATATTGCTTTTGAGTATTTTCCTGCGACAAGATCTTGACTGCATTTCTTCGTTGATCAAGCTTCAACAAGACATCATTATTCCCAGTCTCTTCACGAAGCATACTCTGCACTTTCGTAAGTTGAACAGGCTTGGCATTGAGAATCCTGTCCGTCATTTCAAGAAGAATAACTTTCTCTTTGTACAAGCCGCGGAATGAGTTGTTGTGGAACCATAAGACTAT
>DAINOS010000123.1:0-7985 GCA_036743855.1 Prevotella sp.
TGCCCGACCGCATGTCGTCGCGAATCTCGTGAACCACGCGCTTTTGGGCGTTGGTCAATTCAAATGGCAGGTTGTTCTTGTAAAAGCTGTTGAGAGGGGCACCGACGCGCGAGAAAGTGAAGCCGCGGTATTTGTGGCGTTGCTCAGCGGCATAGCGCAAGATGTTGAGCTGCACATAAAACAGCTCCTCGAATTTCAGTCGCTCCTGAGCTTGTTGCACGTCGCGCAACGACTGTGGGTAGTGTATCTTCCTCAGGGCATCATCCCTTGATATGAGGTGCAGCCTTGTGGTTTGCTCTTGCGGCAGTGTCTCCGGAATGGAACCTTGCGGAATGCGCGCCACGAGAGCCTTTGTCATCTTCTCCATGGCTCTCGACGTGATGCCACGGTCTTTCATGGTTTGGGTGGTGATGTAATAGGGTTGCATCCCCATCGTCGAGAGCTGAAGGTTAGATGCCTTCTCGATGTCGGGGTGAGCAAACTGGTATCGCCCGTTGTAGGGTTGTGGCTTGCCGAAGACGACATACTCCACTCCTGGCTTATAGCTGTCGTAGACCCAGTTCTTGCCGCCAAACCACACGAGGTCAACCATGTCACTTCCATCCGAGAAATGCGCCACTATGCGTTTCTTGCGACCTTCACCAAACTCCTCAAAGCTTTGTATTGCGCCCTTGATCTGCACCAAGGGCATCTCGCCGCTCAACTCGCGAATGGGATAGACCTTTGACCTGTCCACATATTTATATGGGTAATACTCAATCAAGTCACCCCAAGTCTTTATTTTGAGCTGACTTACCAGTATCTCCTTGCGCTTTGGCCCCACGCCAGGGAGATACATGATGTCTTGACTGAATATACTGTTCAATTGTCTGATTCCGCTAACACCTCCGCCACTTTCAGGTCGAATGGCGTAGTAATCTTTATGTTTTCCTTGTTCCCGTCAACCGTGTTGATGCTTACTCCAAGGCTCTCCACCACTGAGGCATCGTCGGTAAATGTTTTTCGGTCAGGCTGGTTGAATGCTTGCTTGGCGAGGGCTATGTCAAACACTTGAGGCGTCTGCACGGCCCTGTACAGCGAGCGATCCACCGTGAAAGTCCTCGTGGTGCGGGAGTCAACATGTCGCAGGGTGTCGGTGACAGGCACCACGGGCACGGCGGTGTATTCCTCTCGTGCCGTCTCGAAGCAATTGGTTATCACATCGTTTGACACAAACGGTCTCACGCCATCGTGAAATCCCACCACGCCTTCCTCGCCGTCAGGGACAAGGGCGAGCCCGTTTTTGGAACTCTCAAAACGCGTTGCCCCACCGTCAGCCACGCGATGCGGAATGGCGAATTGATGCTTCTCGCACAGCTCCTTCCATGTGGCTTGTTGGTCCTTGGGCAAGACCACGATTATGCCGAGGGCGTGGTCGTAGTCGTAGAAGCGCTTTATCGTGTGCATCAGCACAGGCTTGTCGCCAATGGGCAGAAACTGCTTGGGCACAGCCGTACCCATCCTCGTGCCTCTTCCGCCGGCTACAATTATTATATAGTCCATGCGCAATCCTTGTCTTGTTTGCTTTTTGCTTTAAGCCATGAGGTGTGCATACTGCATTTTCTTCTTGAGGTCTTCCACCGCGCTCTTAGGTATGAAGTAGCCCAAGATATGATAGGCGTAGGGCAGGGTGGCGGCGGGGCCTTCTCCTGTGGTCACGAGTCCGTCTTCCTCAAAGAGGTTGGCGGTGTAAGTGGCGTTGGGCAGGTATTTCTCGAATCCAGGTGAGCATGTGGCGCGTTTGCCGTCGAGCACGCCAATAGAGGCGAGCACCATGGGCGCGGCGCAAATGGCTGCCACGCGCTTGCCGGCGTCGTATTGGGCTCTCAATGCCTTGCGCACGCCTTCGTGGGCGTTGAGGTTAGTGGAGCCTGGCATGCCTCCGGGAATCATCAGAAGGTCGGCGTCGGTGAAGTCGCCACCCTCAAACTTCATGTCTGCCTTGATGGTCACGCCATGCGACGATTCCACAAAATCGCTGCCGGTGACGCTCACGGTCTTCACTTCCACGCCACCACGACGCAAAATATCCACGGGAGCCAATGCCTCTATTTCCTCGAAGCCGTTGGCCAAAAACTCATAAACCTTTGCCATAATTCTTTTCTTTGTTATAGTCTGCTTTGTTATACAAAGATACGAGAAAAAAGCGAGTAATGATAGTCAAGGGTCGCTTTTAACAAACATTCACCGACTCTCGGTCATTATTTTCTGCCTTTTCACCCGATAACGAGGATAAAATTAGTATCTTTGTTGCTCCGATAATTAAAGTTATGCAAGATAAGAGATTGAGCTTCGCCATTTTCGGCAATGAGTACCAGACCGGGAAAAATGTTGGGATAGAGCATGTGCTTTCGTCCCTCTACGACTGCGACGCTGAGATATATGTGGACCGCCCGTTTTACGAGTACCTCTCGCGCGAGCTGAACGTAGAGGTAAAGGCAGACGGCGTGTTCGATGGCTACAATTTTGATGTCGATTATGCCATTTCCATAGGTGGCGACGGCACTTTTCTCAAGGCCGCCAACAGGGTGCTTGCCAAAGGCACGCCGGTCATTGGCGTCAACACGGGTCGGCTGGGCTTCCTTGCCGAGGTGTTGCCCACGGAATTCAAGGAGGCACTTGCCGAGATGTATGGCGGCACTTGCAAGATAGAGAAGCACATGGTTATACAAGTGGATGTCAATCCTTGCGACAGCACCGATTCGCTTCCCTTGGAGGGCAGTCCTTATGCTCTCAACGACATTGCCATACTGAAGCGCGACAGTGCCTCGATGATAACCGTTCGCGCTTATGTCAACGACGATTTCCTCGTTACCTACCAAGCCGACGGTCTCATCGTCTCCACGCCTACCGGTTCCACGGCTTACAGCCTTAGCAATGGCGGCCCCATCATAGTGCCCAACAGCGGCAGCATCTGCCTCACGCCGGTGGCGCCACACAGTCTGAACATCCGTCCGATAGTGCTCAACGACACCACTGTCGTCCGCCTTGCGGTGGAGAGCCGCAGCCACAATTTCCTCATGGCCGTGGACGGAAGGTCAGAGAAACTCTATGAGGGCACTGAGTTGATAATAAAGAAAGCGCCCTATGTCGTCAATGTCGTAAAGTTGCGCTCCAAACGCTATTTCGCCTTGTTGAGGGAGAAACTCATGTGGGGAGCCGACCAGCGAGGATAATTTTGTTGATGGAGGGACAGTCATGTCGGGATTATTCAATAAGACATTCGCACAGCGCAATTCCAAATACAAGGCCGTGGACATCCTTCGATGGCTTTGGCGCGCTTGGCGTGGCAATCGCCTTCAGGCGTGCTTGAACGCCGCCATTGGCTTGCTGTCGGTCGTGGTGTCGCTTGCGCAGGTCACCGCCGTGCGTCATGCCATCGACGTGGCGAGTGGCTCGACGCGTGGAAACCTTTATTGGGCGGTGGCAGTCATGGGCATTTTGATTCTTTGCGACTTCCTGCTCAGCATCAGCAGCACGTGGGTGCAAAACCTTCTTGGCATACGCGCGCAAAACCGTATGCAGCAACGCATGCTCGATCGCATCCTTCGCTCGCAGTGGCACGGCAGGGAGCACTACCACTCTGGCGACGTGCTCAACCGCCTTGAGTTTGATGTCGTCAATGTCGTCGACTTCCTCACCCAGACCATTCCAAGCACGCTGTCGGTGCTTGCCATGTTTGTCGGCGCGTTTTGCTATCTCTTCGCCATGGACTCGGTGCTGGCGCTCATCACCGTGGCAATCATACCAGTGTTTGTGGGGCTCAGCAAGGTCTATGTCAACCGCATGCGCAAGTTGACCAAAGACGTGCGCACGGAGGACTCGCGGGTGCAGAGCACGCTTCAGGAGACCATACAGCACCGTATGCTCATCAAGACCCTGGAGAGCGAGACCATGATGGTGAACCGTTTGGAGCGCACGCAAGGCGTGTTGAGGCATAAGGTGGTGAAACGCACGGTGTTTTCCGTCTTCAGCAACACTATCCTGAACCTTGGCTTTGCCTTGGGTTACCTCGTGGCTTTCCTCTGGGCAGCCGTGCGCATGTCGGCAAACTCGTTGAGCTTTGGCGGCATGACGGCATTTCTCCAGCTTGTCAACCGCATCCAGAGCCCGGCGCGAAGCCTGACGCGTCTCGTGCCGGCGTTCGTCTCCGTGTTCACGGCGGCTGAGCGGCTCATGGAGCTTGAGGAGAGTCCGCTCGACGAGCAGGGCGTACCCATCGCTCTCAAGGCTCCGGCTGGTATCAGGCTTGACCACGTGTCATGCGCCTATGATGATGGGGTGGAGGTGCTCCACGACTTGAGTTTCGACTTCAAGCCTGGCACGTGCACCGCCGTCCTCGGAGAGACTGGGGCTGGCAAGACCACGCTCATACGTGTCATCCTCGGGCTTATTACGCCCATACGCGGAAAGGCGGAGATATACCAAGGCACTGTTTCGCCCGCCCACATTGGTGGAGGCGGTGTAGGGCTGTCCCCTCTCACTCGCTGCAACCTCGCTTACGTGCCGCAGGGTAACACTTTGCTCAGTGGCACAGTGCGCGACAACTTGCGGTTGGGCAGGCTCTCGGCAACCGATGAGGAAATGAAGGAGGCGTTGCGCATGAGTTGTGCGGAGTTTCTTTTCGACACAACCGATGGTCTCGACACCATCTGCGGCGAGCAGGGCAGTGGCCTCTCGGAGGGGCAGGCGCAGCGCATAGCCATAGCCCGTGCCTTGCTTCGCGATTGCCCGGTGCTGCTTCTCGATGAGGCCACTTCGGCGCTCGACCCCGACACCGAGAGGCAATTGCTCTCAAACATCCTTTCCGACAAGCGGCGCACGGTAATCTTCATCACCCACCGCCTTGCCGTAAAGGACTATTGCGACCAGACGCTCACGATAGAGAAGATATGATGTCTACTTCTTTTTCCTGTTGCCAAGGCCGAACGTTATTCCGGCGTTGATGCCCCACGATCCTCCGCTTCCCTCTGAGAAGCCATGAAGGCAGTTAAGGTTCACCTTGAAGGCCAACCACTTGAGGATAGGTACTTTGACACCTATTTCTGGATTGTAGAAGAAACCGATACCGGCTCCGTCTTCGGCAATCGCTAACACGCTACCAACGCTAAGTTGCGCATACGGGCTGACGTACTTCGTGGGATAGCTGTATGACACATGCACGGAGAGTGGCACGGCAAAATCGTCAGCGTCATCAAACCACACGCCTGAGCCTACGCCAAAACCGAAGTTGCTTTTCGTGTAATGCGTATAGTCTATTTTTGTGAGAATCACTCCGTCGTCCTCGAAATATTTGCTGGCGGTGATGCTTATCTCGTTGCGTGGTTGCCAGACGCGCTGTCCGTACGAGGCGAGTACGGTCGCAATGAGCAATGCCATCAATGTAAGCTTTCTTTTCATAGTCGTGTGGTTTTATGTAGTTCTCGCCTTCAAAGTTATATAAAAACGCGGACATATAAAAGCATGGCATAGGGGAAATAGTAGAAATAGATATGTTAGGATGTGGGGAAAAACATCGGACGTTGGCGGAATTAAATATGTACTATATATTAATTCCGCCAACGGATAGAGAAAAATATGATGTTGTCCTATCTGACTACAGTCTTAGCTGATTTGTTCCCAATTTTCACGATGAATATTCCTTTGCCTGTCCTTACTGCCTGTTCGTGTCCATGATAAATCAATCTGCCTGTCATGGTATAGACTGATATTGTCTCTTGGTCAGTCAGGCTCGGAACGGAAATGCAGTCATTGCTGACTTTTATCCTTTCTGTTAGTTTCTTATCGACCAAGATGTTTTTTATGCCTGAGGGATCTGTAACGGTCAGAACCTTGTAGCTTTTTGTTGTTGGCCAATAATTGTGATTACCTGATTGGTAAGCCGAGATTACTACTTTCCCATAATGTTGGCAGTCTATATAAGTATTTGAGCCAATATAGGTTAAATCGCAAACTGTATCGTTGTCAAGCTTGTATGTGATTGGTAGGTTAGAAGAAGCTTTGGCTGTAAGTTCAACTTGACTGTATAACGAAACCTTGCTAAGGTCTTGTTCCCAGTTTAAAGTCTGATATGCTTTTTCTATGATGAGCGAACCATTGCTATATACAAAATTGTAATTGTCTGCCATACCACCAGAAACGACGATGGTATATGTTCCCACGTCTGAAGACTTTGTAGCTTCTGTTGTCACGGTTGGTTTGGCTATCAGTACATTTTCGTTTTCTCCGTTCACAAAACCTTTATATATAATTGTAAACTTAGGGTTATCCGTATTGTAAGCACGTGTTTGGTTCTCTGTAGAGACGTTCAACGAGCGCTTCTGCACTTGCAGTACTCCAGACGCATAGGTGATGGTATAGTTTTTAGCCTTGGCTCCACTGACATTGACAGGGTAGTTTCCTGCTTTACTGTCTATTGATGCAGAGGTGGAAAACTGTGGCTGACAAATAAGAATAGAAGAAGTCTCTCCATTCATGAAACCATCGTATGAGCACTTGAAATCAGGGTTGGGCTCATAATAAAGCCGGCTGATGTTGTTGGCCGTGATACGAAGAGGTGCTTTGCTCACGGTAAGTGTACCTATTCCGAGTGACACGGTGTAGTTACGAGCCTCACACTTGGAAATGTTAATGTCGTAAGTGCCAACAGGAGAACTTTCGTCTGCATTGCAGCCTAATATAGGCTTTGTAATCCATGTAGGGGCGGCCTCGTTGTTTTTCAATCCGGAAAACTCAAGGGTAAACTGAGGATTTCTGGCTCCATAGGTGCGCTCTTTGTCAGCTGCCTTCACTATCAACGGAGCCTTAATGACAGATAGCGTTCCAGGCTCTTGCGTGATGTTATAGTTGTTGTCTTTGGCTCCTTGCAGCTCAATTGCGTATGTTCCCACTTCGCTTGACTTGTTAGCGGAGGTCACCACGACTCCAGGATTATCCAATACACTTTTGTCTTCACCGTTAACGAAACCGCTGTATGTGACCGTGAATTGCGGGTTTTCATCACCATAGCTCCGTGTGGCATTTTGTACCTTGGCTGTCAGCGAAGCCTTAGTGATAGTATAGCTGTATGGTATCTTTGCGTCGAAACTCATGTCTTGGTTGGTAAAGGTAAACGTTAAGCTGTCAGTGTATGCCCCAGCGTTGACATTCAGCCCCGTGATTCTTGCTTGGGTCACCTGAAATCCAGCAGGTGCTGCGTTAGTGTATGAAGGCTGTGGAGCCTCTCCTGTGTAAGCAAAACTGTTCTTGCTCCATTTAATTAAATCTGCTGCTGAATATGTGTTAGCATTACTATAAAGCTTACCCAAGTTGTCACCAAGGTAAATTATGCTTTGAAGCATGGAACAGCCACTAAACACATTAAAAACAGATGTAGAACCAGCAGGAATGACAATGTATTTAAGGCTGGTACAATCTTCGAAAGCACACAAGCCTATGTCTACTGGATGTGTTCCCAAGTCTACCTTGATTAGGGATGAGCAACCTTCGAATGCATCATGGCCAATACTTCGTATGCTTTTCAAGCTTATTCACTTCGAAAGGTGGAAAGGGAACCGCAATACTTAAAAGCCTCCCTGGATATTTTTGTTACCTTGAAAGTCGTTTCCTCTGTTGTGATGGTTTCAGGTATTACAACATCAACAGGGGTGCCAGTATAGCCAATGACATAAGCCTCAACACCAGCTAATTGGTATCTTATGTTGTTGATGGTAACTTCTGTCACGGCATACATCTGTACGGAAAAAAGCATGGCAAATAAAGCCATGGAACACTTGAGATAGAATAGCTTCATAATCTAATCGTTATATTGTTAGAAATCTTGCATGATTTGAGTTGTGGAAATAATTCTTGATTTTAACAGGTCAAGTTCTTTTCCCTCAGCTCCGATTTTATTGATATGTTTAATGATCTTTTCTCGCTCACATTCATTTTCTATGATGATGTAC
>DAINOS010000124.1:0-7948 GCA_036743855.1 Prevotella sp.
GGCGACGACGAGGCCATGATCATCGACCACGACTTCCTGCGCGCCTTGCAGTATGGCATGCCGCCAACCAGCGGCATTGGCATAGGCATAGACCGCCTCGTGATGCTCATGACGGGCAAGGAGAACATACAGGAGGTTATGCTCTTCCCACAGCTGAAGCCCGAGGCCAAGATGCCGCAGACGAGCGTGAAAGACTGGCAGGAGAAGATTGGCGTGCCCGAGAACTGGGTCTACGTGCTCCGCAAGGCAGGCTTCAACCTCATCTCCGACATCAAGGACGTGAAGGCGCAAGCCCTGCAGCAGAAGATGCTGGAGATAAACAAGAAATACAAGCTCGGATACGACAAGCCAGGGCTCGACACCATACAGAAGTGGATAGACGCCGCGAAGTAAGCAAACGGCGGCAAGAAGAAAAAGAAAATTCCAACTCTTTATAAAACTTATAAAACGAAATGGAGAACATTAAGTTAGACACCACCAAGGCCGCGGCATTTCTCGCTGCCGACGCGGTAAAGAACTATGAGCCACAAGTGAAGGCCGCCCAGGAGGCCCTTGAGAATGGCACATGCGAGGGTAACGATTTCTTGGGTTGGCTGCATCTCCCCTCGGAGACGACCGACGACTTCCTCAACGACGTAGAGTCTTGCGCCGAACTGCTGCGCTCAAAGTGCGACACCGTAGTCGTGGCCGGCATCGGCGGCTCCTACCTCGGCGCCCGCGCCGTGATTGAGGCATTGGGCAACTCGCTGCAGTGGCTCGTCAACGACGGCACTAAAGTGCCAAACGTCATCTTCGCCGGAAACAGCATCTCTGAGGACTACCTCGCCGAACTGACCGAGTATCTGAAGGACAAGAAGTTTGGTGTCATCAACATCTCCAAGAGTGGCACGACCACGGAGACCGCACTCACATTCCGTCTGCTGAAGAAGCAGTGTGAGGCACAACGCGGCAAGGACGAGGCCAAGGACGTGATCGTGGCCATCACCGACGCCGTGAAGGGCGCAGCCCGCAAGACTGCCGAGAAGGAAGGCTACAAGACCTTCGTCATCCCCGACAACGTGGGCGGACGCTTCTCCGTGCTCACGCCGGTGGGCCTGCTGCCTATCGCCGTGGCCGGCTACGACATCAAGGCTCTCGTGAAGGGCGCGCAAGACATGGAGAAGGCCACCGCCAAGGACGTGCCTTTCGACCAGAACATCTCGGCTCAATACGCCGCCACACGTCAGGCTCTCTATACACAGGCCGGCAAGAAGATAGAGATTCTCGCCGACTTCCAGCCGAAGCTCCACTTCATCGCCGAATGGTGGAAGCAGCTCTACGGAGAGAGCGAGGGCAAGGACGGCAAGGGCATCTTCCCAGCCGCTTGCGACTTCACTACCGACCTGCACTCCATGGGTCAGTGGATCCAGCAGGGCGAGCGCTCAATCTTCGAGACGGTGGTCTCGGTGGAGCATCCTAACCGCGAGCTCCTCTTCCCACACGACGACGAGAACCTCGACGGCCTCAACTTCCTTCAGGGCAAGCGCGTGGACGACGTGAACAAGATGGCAGAGCTCGGCACTCGCCTGGCCCACGTGGACGGTGGCGTGCCAAACATCCGCGTCAGCGTGCCAAAGCTCGATGAGTATTATCTCGGACAGGTGATCTACTTCTTCGAGAAGGCTTGCGGCATCAGCGGTCTGCTGGAGGGTGTCAACCCATTCAACCAGCCCGGCGTGGAGGCTTACAAGAAGAACATGTTCGCACTGCTCGGCAAGCCTGGCTACGAGGAAGAGACCAAGGCCATCAAGCAGCGCCTTGAGGCTGAGAAATAAACACTTGAGATGACAAGCATGATGGACATACGCAAAGCCATCACTGATTATAACACGACCTCGGGGGCGGCATTCCGCCCCAAGGCCGTGCTTTTCGATATGGACGGAGTGCTCTACGACTCCATGCCCCACCATGCCATAGCCTGGCAGAAGGCAATGGCGCAATTCGGCATCAACATGACGGCACACGACTCCTACGCCACCGAAGGCGCGCGCGGATTCGACACCGTGAAGATGCTCGTGAAAAGGCAGAAGGGCATCGACATATCAGACGAGAAAGCCTTGGAGATGTACGCGGTGAAGAGCAACATCTTCCACAACATGACCGAGGCTCCGATATTCGACGGCGTGAAAGAGCTCATGCAGCGCATCACAGATGCCGGAATGACCGTCAACGTGGTGACCGGCAGCGCGCAAAAGCCCTTGATAGCGCGGCTCAACCACGACTTCGGGCAATGGCTCGCGCCAAACCACATAACGACCGCCTTCGACGTTGACCACGGCAAGCCCGCACCAGACCCTTACCTCTCCGGACTGAGGAAGGCCGGAGACCTGAAGCCATGGCAAGGCATCGTGGTGGAAAACGCGCCGTTGGGCGTGAGAAGCGGCGTGGCGGCAGGGTGCTTCACCATAGCCATAAACAGCGGTCCACTGCCCGACAGCGACCTGCTCAACGAGAAGCCAAACCTGCTGTACCATAAACTCACCGAGCTGCTTGACGACTGGGACGAGATTGTCGAGTGAACATTACGGCTTTTGGTGCACCAGTCATGGTTGGTGGTCTCACTTAACTTTTCTTGCTTATGCTTAGATATATCCTTTCAATACTCTTTTTGCTCATCGCTTTCTGCCAGGCCAAGACCCAGGAAACGCAAGGCAAGAAGCTCGTCGTGATAGACATTGAGACAAAAGTCCCGATGCGTGGCGTCATAGTGAGCACCAAGACCGGCTATCGCGACACGACCAACTGGCGCGGCATCTGCCATGTGCCCGCCGAGTTTGACACGCTGACGGTGTTTAAGCGCAACTATATCCCGGAACGCCTGATAGCCAAAGAGCTGAAAGACACCACCGCTCTCATACCGTCGGGCTCAGCCATAAGCGAGGTGACAGTATGGGGAAAGAACAACATCAATAATAATGTGAAAAAGGGTATAGAGAGCCAGCCGTTGCCCAATCCCTCAAATGCTGCAATAAGTTACAGTTTCGACTTCGCCAACCTCATAGACCGCCGCGGCAGACGCGACAAGAAACACTTGAGGTCTGTGAGGCGGAAGTTCCAGGAATTGGATGTCACGGGCGACCCCATAGTGGACGCTTACAACAGGGCTATCGAGGAAAAACGACTGGAAGCGGAGAAAGAAGAAAAGGAAGAAGAGGAAAAAGAAATACAAGGAAAAAAGGAAGGAAAGTAATAGTCAAAAGCATGATTGATTACGACAAGATAGGCGACAAGCGCATAGCGGTGCTGCTCAGTGGCGGCGTGGACTCCTCAGTGGTAGTCTATGAGTTTGCCTCGCGCGGCCTCCACCCCGACTGCTTCTACATCAAGATTGGCCCCGAGGAAAAAGAGGAATGGGACTGCAACTCTGAGGAGGACTTGGAGATGGCCACCGCCGTGGCGGCGCGATACGGCTGCAAACTGCAGGTGGTGGACTGCCACAAGGAGTATTGGTCGCAAGTGACCCGCTACACCATGGAGAAGGTCAAGGCAGGTCTCACGCCTAACCCCGACGTGATGTGCAACAGGCTGATAAAGTTTGGCGCGTTCGACGAGAAGATGGGGCACGACTACGACTTGATTGCCACCGGTCACTACGCCCAGACGGAATGGATCGACGGCAAGAAATGGCTGACGACAAGCCCAGACCCCGTGAAAGACCAGACCGACTTCCTCGCCCAGATATACCAATGGCAACTGAAGAAAGCCATTTTCCCCATTGGCCACTACGTGAAAAACGAGGTGAGGGAGATAGCTGAGCGTGAACACCTCATAAACGCCAAGCGCAAGGACTCGCAAGGCATCTGCTTCCTTGGTAATATTAACTACGACGAATACATACGCCGCTACGTCGGCGAGAAGACGGGCGACGTGATAGAGCTGGAAACAGGCAAGAAGATTGGCGAACACAAGGGCCACTGGTTTCACACCATCGGCCAGCGCAAGGGGCTCGGCTTGGGAGGCGGCCCATGGTTCGTGGTGAAGAAAGACGCTGAGAGGAACATCCTCTATGTCAGCCACGGCTACGATCCACAGACGGCTTACAAGAGCGTGTTCACCATCCATGGCTTCGACTTCCTGACAGAAGGCGTGACATCTCTGCCAGAGCGCGTGACGTTCAAGATACGCCACACGCCCGACTGCCACACGGCAAGCGTGGAATCGACCAGCGACGGGTACGTCATCCACAGCGATGACCCCATCCACGGTGTGGCGCCAGGACAGTTTTGCGTGGTCTACGACGCCGACCACCACAAATGCTATGGCTCGGGCGAGATAACATTATAAAAACAATAAAAAAACATGGAAAAAGACCATACGACCCTGCGTTTGGGCGACTACAACACGCTCACCGTGACACGCCTCGCGCAACGCGACAACCCACATTCCACAGGCGGCAAGGAGACCTTCGGCGTGTTTCTCGACGGAGGACGGGAAGGCGACATACTCATGCCCAAGAAATATGTGCCCGAGGGCACAAAGGTTGGCGATGAAGTGAGATGCTTTGTCTATCTCGACCAAGAGGAACGCCTCATAGCGACGACGGAGACTCCGATAGCCAAGGTGGGCGACTTCGCTTGCCTCGACTGCACATGGGTAAACCAATACGGAGCCTTCCTGAACTGGGGCTTGATGAAAGACCTCTTCTGCCCGTTCCGCGAGCAGAAGAAGAAAATGGAGATGGGCGAGCCATACATCGTGTATATCCATGTTGACGACGAGAGCTACCGCATAGTGGCAACGGCAAAGGTGGACAAGTATATCGAGCCGGCAAACGACAGGCTGCTTAAGGAGAGGCAGAAGGTGAGCCTGCTCGTGTGGCAGAAGACCGACCTCGGGTTCAAGGTGATAGTAGACAACCGCTACCAAGGACTAATCTATCTCGACCAGATATTCCAGCACGTGCAGACGGGCGACCGCATCGAAGGCTACGTGGAGAAGATACGTCCCGACGGCAAGCTCGACATCATGCTCCAGCCCACAGGCAGACGGCAGACCCTTGGCTTCGCCGACACGCTGCTCGATTGGATCAAAGCCCACGACGGCTTCTGCCCATTTGGCGACAAGAGCGCGCCTGACGACATAAAGCGCACGTTCCAAGTGAGCAAGAAAGTGTTTAAGAAAGCCGTGGGCGACCTCTACAAGAGGCACGTCATCACCATCACAGACCAAGGGTTGCGACTAAACGCCAAAGAGGGGCAGCCATCAACGACTGTACGACCTCGCCACGGTCAAGGATGCCACGAACCTCATCGGCGGTAAGGAAATAGACGTCAATGTCCTCCGTGGCATCAAAATGCTGTTCGCCCTCGCGCTCCACCCCACGGGCAAGGAACGTGTGGGCGATATTGTTGTTTGTACCAGGATTAGGGCTCAGCTCCATGAACGGTTCCCATTGACCGCCGCCAAAGCCTGTCTCCTCCATGAGCTCGCGCCGCGCGGCCGCAAGCGGCTCCTCGCCCTTCTCTATCACGCCTGCCGGTATCTCCCACGCCACAGTGTCCAAGCCATGGCGATATTGCCGCTCAAAGATATAGCGGCCATCCTTTGTCTTGGCTATGACGTTGATCCAGTCGGGGTATTCGAGCGACCAGTAATCGTCCTTGACACGCCCGTCGGGCAACATCAGCTTGTCTTTCCTCACCGTCATCCACGGTTCTTTAATCACATACTCGGATGAAAGGGTTTTCCATCTCATCTCCTCATCGGAGCGTTTAAGCGTTATCGACATATCCTTTTATTATTAATGGTTCAACAATGTTGTCATTCCGCCACTGGAATGCAATGAGAATCCTTGATTTCGCCAATCACGATAATGCTATGAAGGCTTCCTATGCAATCGATGTTGCCTAAGGTGTTGAGCATGAAGTCTTGATACGCTTTCATGTCTCGCGCGTATACCTTTATCAAGAAATCGTAGTCGCCAGTGGTATTATAGCACTCAGTCACTTGGTCTATTGTCTGCACCGTGTCCATGAATTGTTGTATCAAGTCGTGGGTATGCTGTTTCAGGCGGATATTGCAAAGCACGATGACGTGATTGCCCAACTTGTGATGGTCAACCACGGCAGAATACCGCTTGATATACCCTTCTCGCTCCAAACGCTTCTGCCGCTCAAACGTCGGCGATGGTGACAGATGGACCCTTGCCGCCAACTCCTTTATCGTAAGCCTTGAATTTTGCTGCAACAGCTTCAACAACTTAATGTCTATTTCATCGAGATTCTCTTGTGTAGCCATGTCTTCTTTATTAAGACGTACAGAATATTATTCTGCCTTAAAATGCTGTTTTCTGCAAAATTAGTATATTTTCCCGAAAAGCGAAGAACTTTTGGCTATAAAAATTCTTCATTTTACCTTTGCATCCAGAATAAGGAAGTCAACGAGACGTAATTGACACAAACACAAAAACATAATAAATAAAAAAGGAAAGAACATGAGCAATCAAAGCAAGCAATTCAGGGCAGACGTAGTGGGAAGTTTTCTTCGTCCCGCGGAGTTGAAAGAGGCAAGGGCGAAATTCGCGGAGGATCAGATTTCCGCCGCGGATCTTCGCGCCGTGGAAGATCGTCTCATCACCGACCTCATAGCCAAGCAGAAGAAACACGGCTTGCACTTCATCACCGACGGCGAATTCAGGCGCAGCTATTGGCATCTCGACTTCATGTGGGGATTCAACGGCGTGGAGCATATCGAGCTGGATCATGGCTATCAATTCCACGGCGAGGAGACAACGAAAGGCTCACTGCGACTCACCGGCAAGATTACTGGAGAGAACCATCCGTTTATCAACGACTTCAAGTTTGTGAAACAATTTGAGGAAGACGGAATAGAGGCAAAGCAAACGATTCCGGCTCCAGCCCAGTTTCTCGCTGAGTTGTTCCGTGGCAAGAACGGCGAGAACACGCGCAAGTTCTATCCCAACACAGAAGAGCTGATAAATGACATCGCAAAAGCTTACGGCACGTTCTTCAAGGAAATATACAAAGCTGGATGCCGCACAGTGCAACTTGATGACTGCACCTGGGGCATGATCGTCGATGACGACTTCTGGAAGTCGATGGCTGGCACGGGCTTCACTCTCGAACACGAAGCACTGCAATACTTAAAAGTGAACAATCTCGCAATAGAAGGCAAGCCGAAGGGATTGACCATCAACACGCATGTGTGCCGTGGCAACTACCATTCGTGCTATGCCTCAAAGGGCGCGTACGACCCTGTGGCACCATATCTCTTTGCCAAGGAGAACGTGAGTTCCTACTATCTGGAATATGACGACGAGCGGTCCGGCAGCTTTGAGCCGCTGAAATATGTGTCTGGCAACAAGAAGGTGGTTCTTGGACTCATTACCACAAAATCGCCCGTGTTGGAGGACCCCAAGGCTGTCATAGCGCGCATCAAGGAGGCAGAGAAATACATTCCTCTCGACCGCCTATATCTGAGTCCGCAATGTGGCTTCGCCTCGTGCGAGATAGGCAATAAGCTAACAGAGGAAGAGCAATGGGCCAAAGTAGACCTCGTTGTGAAAATAGCAAAAGAAGTTTGGGGATAAAGATATAAGAAAAGGGGGCGTGCCGTTCTGGCACGTCCCCTTTCTTTATATCTCATCCAAAGCCAACCCTGTGGCCTGGGCAATCTGCTCCTTGGTCAATCCCATCGCCTTCATCTGCTTGGCAATTTCCATTGACCGTTCAGAACGACCCTTCGCGAGACCCTCTGAACGACCCTTCGCAAGACCCTTCGCAAGACCCTTCGCAAGACCCTTCGCAAGACCCTCAGAGAGACCCTTCGCGAGACCCTTGGCAAGACCCATGTCCATGCCTTCCTCATAACCTTCGTCACGACTTGTGTCGAAAAGGCTTTTCATGTGTCTCACCGACTCCATGTGGCGATAATAAGCCTGCTTGTCCTT
>DAINOS010000125.1:0-7897 GCA_036743855.1 Prevotella sp.
AAAGTGAGTTTTGTGTTCAAACGATCAGGAAAATAGTAATAAGCTAACGTTTTCTGATCGTTTATAAGCGTGTATGATAAAAGATAAATACATTAGAACGGATTTGTGTTGATATGCCTTCAATGGCAAATTTCCACCTAATGATGGCGACAGTTTGTATCATGGGTACAAAACCCCAGCGGAGGAGTGTCTATTTTATGACTTTGCCGTGCAAGGTTTTGACTTGATGATAAAATACAAAGGTGTTCCATATTTTTTTATGGTTGACACTGATTGTGTTTGGTTGTCAGACGAAAATTTTACTGCCATGAGGAAACGGTTTGAAAATGGTAATGACGTACTGGAGCATTTCCGCATAGACGGCATTCCACTTTACAAACTTGTTGACAAGCCGGATGAATACGAGCCAATGTAGAGGCTTGTAATTCATGGCTCTGTTTACTGCCCTTGCGCTAAGTTGCAGGGCAAGGGCTTCTTTTTTAAAAGTTATTGCCAGGCGGTGTGGATGATACGAAAGCGGAAATACAGGTAATCATCATTGCCAAGTGAGGATTTTTTGTTAACTTTGCCCACAGAAAGCAACTATTCAATTATGGGAAAAGTAATACTCACAGGCGACCGTCCCACTGGCCGCCTCCATCTCGGACACTATGTGGGAAGCCTTCGCCGCCGTGTGGAGCTTCAAAACAAGGGCGATTATGACCGTATGTTTGTCTTCATGGCCGACGTGCAGGCACTTACCGACAACGCCTCCAACCCCGACAAGATACGCGACAACATCGTGAACGTGGCCCTCGACTATCTCTCAGCCGGCCTTGACCCAAACAAGTGCACGCTCTATGTGCAGAGTCGCATTCCGGAGCTCGCCGAGCTGACGGTGTATCTCATGAATATCGTCTCCGTGAGCCGCGTGCAGCGCAACCCCACGGTGAAGACCGAGGTCAAGCTCCGTGGCTTCGAAAACGACTCCATACCTTTGGGCTTCTTCTGCTACCCCGTGTCGCAGGCTGCCGACATAGCCGCGTTCAAGGCCACCACGGTGCCCGCCGGCGAGGACCAGGAACCCATGCTGGAACTGACGCGTGAGCTCGTGAACCGTTTCAACAACACTTACGCCCCCGTGCTCGTGGAGCCGAAGATAATGCTGCCTGAGAACGCCACGGCGCGCCGCTTGCCAGGAACCGACGGCAAGGAGAAAATGTCGAAGAGCCTTGGCAACTGCATATACCTCTCCGATGACGCTGACACCGTGTGGAAGCAGGTTAAGGCAATGTATACCGATCCGACGCACCTCAACGTCTCGGACCCTGGTCACGTGGAGGGCAACGCCGTGTTCACATATCTCGACGCTTTCGCCACGGACCAAGACTTCGCCGACTTTTGGCCGGAGTTTCAGAACCTCGATGAGCTGAAGGCCGCTTACCAGCATGGCGGCATTGGCGACATGAAGTGCAAGAAGATGCTCAACAAGGTCATCAACCGCATGCTCGACCCCATCAGGGCACGCCGCGCTGAGTATGAGAAAGACATACCCGAGATTTTCAACATCCTCAGGAAAGGTTCTGACGCTGCTCGCGAGGTTGCTGCACAGACCATGGACGAGGTGCGCAAGGCAATGCGCATAGACTATTTCGAGGACGAGGAACTGATAAAGGAGCAAACAAGGAAGTTCAGTGGAAAATAATCACGAATACGAGGTCATGGCACCCGTGGGCAGCCGCGACTCTCTCGCCGCCGCTATCCAGGCCGGAGCCGACTCCGTGTATTTCGGGGTGGGGCAGCTCAACATGCGCTCCCACTCGGCCAACCATTTCGACCTCAACGACCTCGACTACATCGTGGCCACGTGCCGCGAGCATGGCATCAAGACCTATCTCACGGTGAACACCATCATCTATGACGAGGACGTGGAGACGATGCACACCATCGTGGACGCAGCCGTGAAAGCCGGAGTGTCGGCGGTGATAGCCTCCGACGTGGCGGTGATGACCTATTGCCGCGAGAAAGGCATGGAGGTTCACCTGTCCACGCAGCTCAACATAAGCAACGTGGAGGCGTTGGAGTTTTACGCCCAGTTCGCCGACGTGAGCGTGCTGGCGCGCGAACTCAACATGAAGCAGGTGAAGCATATCCACGAGGAGATTCAGAGGCGTGGCATCTGCGGACCATCGGGCAAGCCGATAAGGATAGAGATGTTTTGCCATGGCGCCCTCTGCATGGCGGTGTCGGGAAAGTGCTACATGAGCCTCCATGCCGCCAACCGCTCTGCCAACCGGGGGCAGTGCGTACAGATATGCCGACGCAGCTACACCGTGACCGACAACGAGACGGGCAACCAACTGGAGATAGACAACAAGTACATCATGAGCCCCAAGGACCTCAAGACGATACGCTTCATCGACAAGATGATGGATGCGGGCGTGAGAGTGTTCAAGATAGAGGGGCGCGCCCGTGGCCCGGAATACGTGTATACCGTGGTGAGCTGCTACAAGGAGGCCATCCGGAGCGTGCTCGACGGCACCTTTACCGAAGAGAAAAAGGCGGCGTGGGATGAGCGGCTCGCCACCGTGTTCAACCGCGGTTTCTGGGATGGCTACTACCAAGGGCAGACCATGGGAGAGTGGAACGACCAATACGGCTCTCTTGCCACCGAGAAGAAGACGCTCGTGGGCATGGTCAACAAGTATTTCAGCAAGATCGGCGTGGGCGAGATAGCGGTGCAGGCGAGCACGTTCAAGAAGGGTGACCGCCTGCTCATCACCGGCCCCACGACTGGCGCGATGTATCTTAACGCCACGGAGATTCACGACGACAACGGCCCGATAGAGGAGACCGTGCAACATACCTACGTGTCGGTGCCCGTGCCTGGCAAGGTGAGACCCCACGACAAGGTTTTCAGAATAGACAAAGCATGAAGACGATAAATGAATTGCAAGACGAGGTGGTGGAGGAGTTCTCCGACTTCGATGACTGGATGGACAAATACCAGATGCTCATAGACTTGGGCAACGACCTCGACACATTGGATGATAAGTACAAGACGGAGCAGAACTTGATAGACGGCTGCCAAAGCCGCGTGTGGCTGCAATGCGACGACGTGGACGGCAAGCTCGTGTTCACCGCCGACAGCGATGCCCTGATAGTGAAAGGCATCATAGCGTTGCTCATACAAGTGCTAAGTGGGCACACGCCAAAAGAGATTCTCGATGCCGACCTTTATTTCATCGACAAGATTGGCCTTCGCGAGCACCTGTCGCCAACGCGCAGCAACGGATTGCTCGCAATGGTGAAGCAGATAAAGGCTTACGCCCTCGCCTATGACGCCAAGGAGCATGAGAAAGCTTAAAACCATAGAGATGCACCGGTTGAGCGTGGACGAGTTCAAGGCAGCTAAGAAGTTGCCGCTCATCGTCGTGCTCGACAACGTGCGCTCGTTGTACAACGTGGGCAGCGTGTTCCGCTCGGCCGACGCCTTCCGTGTGGAGGCGGTGTGGCTCTGCGGCGTGACGGGTTGCCCGCCAAACGCGGAGATTCACAAGACCGCGCTCGGAGGCGAGGACAGCGTGGACTGGAGATACTTCAAGGATACCGAGGATGCCGTGAGGGAACTTCACGAGAATGGCTATTTCGTGTGGAGCGTGGAGCAGGTGGAAGGCTCGACAAAGCTCCAAGACCTGAAGCTGGACAAGGATGCCGCTTGCGCCGTGATTCTTGGCAATGAGGTCAAGGGCGTGCAACAGAGTGTCGTGGACATGAGCGACGGCTGCCTGGAGATTCCGCAGTTTGGCACCAAGCACAGCCTGAACGTGAGCGTGACCGCGGGCATCGTGGTTTGGGAGTTCGCAAAGCGATTTATAAATAGATAAAGAAACATACAAGATGTTTGACATTTGCAGCATAGGCCACATCACGCGCGACAAGATTGTCACGCCCGAGAATACAGTCTACATGGCAGGCGGCACGTCGTTTTACATGACTTATGGCATGAGCCACTTGCCACGCAAGGTGAGCTATCAGCTCGTGACGAAAGTGGGTGAGGAGAGCAAGGACGACTTGGACAAGATACGGTCGTTGGGCTTCGACACGGTGTGCTATCCGAGCAGGCATACCGTATTCTTTGAGAATATTTATGGCAAAGACAGCAACGACCGCAAGCAACGCGTAAGGTCTAAGGCTGATGCCTTTACCGTGGACGACGTGAAGCCATTGGAGGCAAAGGTGTTTCATCTCGGCTCGTTGCTTGCCGATGACTTCTCGCCCGAGGTGGTGGAGACGCTCGCCGAGAAAGGCACTGTTTCCATCGATGCCCAGGGCTACCTGAGAGAGGTGGTGGGCGAAGAGGTGGAGCCTGTGGAATGGAAAGACATGAAGCGCGTGCTCCGCTCCACGGGCATACTGAAGCTCAACGAGAGCGAGATGCAGACCATCGTGGGAAGCAGCGACCCCTATGAGGTGGGCAAGACGCTCGCCGCTTATGGCGTCGGCGAAGTGGTGATAACACTTGGCAGCTATGGCTCCGTGATCTATGCCGGCGGCAAGGCTTATGACATCCCGGCTTACAAGCCCAAGAAGCTTGTGGACGCCACGGGTTGTGGCGATACCTATTCCACTGGTTATCTCTGGTGTCGCGCCCAGGACATGAGCATTGAGGAGTCGGGCAAGTTCGCCGCGGCAATGTGCTCGCTCAAGTTGGAGCATTCGGGGCCTTTTGATGGCACGATAGATGACATAGAACATTTGATAGGCTAAGCGGAAAGAAATGAACGCAGGAAGGACAAACGGCAAGTCGATATACCGAACCGTCCGTGACTATGCCATCATTGCCATCGCGATGATAATGGGCGTGATAGGCTTGAACCTTTTTCTCGTGCCCAACGAGATAACCATGGGAGGCACCATGGGTATAGCGGAAATCGTGTATTGGGGCACGGGCATACCCACACAGTATACATATTTTGTAATCAACGCCGCCTTGCTGTTGTCAGCCTTGAAAGTGCTTGGCTGGCGTTTTTGCGTGAAGACCGTTTATGCCGTGGTGGTGTTCACCGTGGCTTCATCGGTGTTTCAGTGGCTTGGCTTCGACAATGCCCATCTCCTTGCCGACCAAAAGTTCATGGCTTGCATTGTCGGTGGCGTGTTCATGGGCACGAGCGTGGGACTCGGGCTCTCTGCCGGAGGCAGCACGGGAGGCTCTGACGTGGTAGCGGCGATAATCCATAAATATCGCGACGTGTCGTTGGGACATATCATCCTTTTCTGCGACCTTGCCATCATCACGTCGAGCTATGTGGTGCTTCACGACTGGGAGAAAGTGCTCTATGGCTACGTGTTGCTTTTCATAGTCTCGTTTTGTGTTGATTATGTTGTCAACTCGCTGCGCCGCTCAGTGCAATTCCTCATTATCTCCAAGAAATGGGAAGAGATAGGCGAGGCAATCAACAAGATAGCCGATAGGGGCTGCTCCACGCTCAACGGCAATGGGTTCTATTCCAAGCGTGATATAAAGGTGATATTCTGTATAGCCAAGAAGAGCGAGTCGTCTGTGATATTCGACCTCGTGGACGAGATAGACCCCGACGCTTTCGTGGCACAGAGTGCCGTCATAGGTGTCTACGGTCAAGGCTTTGATCGGGTGAGAGTGAGGAAGAAAATAAGTCTGGAGGAGATTAAAAAGGAGATAAAGGCGTGAATAATGCGTCGTCTCCCATTTATTCAGTAATTTTGCACGTGTAATAACAGATTTGATATAAACGTTTATTTAAGATATGGCATTAAAATGTGGTATCGTGGGATTGCCTAATGTGGGCAAGTCCACGCTTTTCAACTGCCTGTCGAGCGCTAAGGCTCAGGCAGCCAACTTCCCTTTTTGTACGATAGAGCCAAACCTCGGTGTCATCACCGTGCCAGACGAGCGACTCACCAAACTCGCTGAGATTGTGCATCCTGGACGCATAGTTCCGGCGACGTGCGAGATAGTGGACATTGCCGGACTGGTGAAAGGCGCGTCGAAGGGCGAGGGCCTTGGCAACAAGTTTCTCGGCAACATCCGTGAGTGTGATGCCATCATCCACGTCATTCGCTGCTTCGACGATGACAACGTGGTGAGAGAGGGCGGAGCTCCTGTGGATCCTGCCGCTGATAAGGATATTATAGACACGGAGTTGCAACTCAAGGACTTGGAGACCATAGAGAGTCAACTGTCAAAGCAAGAGAAGGTTGCCGCCACGGGCAACAAGGACGCCAAGGTGCTCGTTGACGTGCTGCACGCCTATAAGGACGTGCTCGACAAGGGAGAAAACGCCCGCGTGGTGACTTTCGACACGAAGGAGGAACAGAAAGCCGCACACGACCTGTTCCTGCTAACCACAAAGCCCGTGCTCTATGTTTGCAACGTGGATGAGGCAAGCGCTAAGACTGGCAACAAATACAGCAAGATCGTTGAGGATATTGCCGCCAAGGAGGGTGCCGAGGCCATGGTCATAGCCGCCAAGACGGAGGAGGACATTGCCTCTCTTGACACTTACGAGGAGAAAAAGCTCTTCCTCGATGACCTCGGGTTGGAAGAGAGCGGTGTGAACCGACTCATAAAGAAAGCCTATCATCTGCTCAACCTCCAGACATTCATCACCGCAGGCGAGATGGAGGTGAAAGCGTGGACATTCCACAAAGGCTGGAAGGCTCCGCAGTGCGCTGGCGTGATTCATACCGACTTTGAGAAAGGGTTTATCCGCGCCGAGGTCATAAAGTATGACGATTATATAAAATATGGTTCGGAGAATGCCGTGAAAGAGGCTGGCAAACTCAACATCGAGGGCAAGGACTATGAGGTGCAAGATGGTGACATCATGCATTTCCGCTTCAATGTCTAAACTGTTATGGCTATGACGAACCTGCTCTACATAGTTTGGAACCCATCGGAGGTGATATTCCACGTGGGTTCCTTTGGGGTGAGATGGTATGCCATGTGTTGGCTCGTGGGCCTGCTGCTTGGCACGTTGCTGATGGCAAAGCTGTATAAGGACGAGAAAATACCCGACGAGAAGTTTGACCCTCTCTTCATGTATATCTTTGTCAGCGTGCTCATAGGCGCGCGCCTCGGACATTGCCTTTTCTATCAGCCCGACTATTTCCTGTCGTCGGGCAAACATATTGTGGAGATGTTCGTGCCAATCCATTTCATGGCCGATGGCTCATGGAAGTTCACCGGCTATGAGGGTCTTGCCTCTCATGGTGGCGTGATAGGAATGATTATAGCCATATTCATCTACGCTTATCGCAACAAGGTGAACGTGTGGACAGTGTTCGACAACATGGGCATCTGCTCGTGCATTACGGCTACATTCATACGCTTGGGCAACCTCATGAACTCCGAGATTATAGGCAAGGTGACGGATGTGCCTTGGGCGTTTATCTTCGAAAAGGTAGATCAGTATCCACGCCATCCTGGACAGTTGTATGAGGCCATTGCCTATGCCTGCTTCTTCCTCGTCATCTATGCCATCTACAAGAAGCATCCGGAGAAGATTGGTAGCGGCTTCTATGTGGGCCTTTGCTTGACGCTCGTGTTCTCGGCTCGTTTCCTGATAGAATTTGTCAAGGACATTCAAGAGCCGTTCGAGGCAGGCATGGCTCTCGACATGGGACAGATACTCTCCATTCCTATTATTGCCGTTGGCGTGGCATGCATGGTTGGCGGCAAATGGATGAAGAAAGTAGGCGCGAAAATAAATGATTGATATTTCCTTTGTCATTTAGGAAATTATCATTACCTTTGTACCAAAGTTATAATGTCTCCTGCATTATAACAGGTATAATAGCTGCTTGCGCTTGCAAGCCAGCCTTTGATAAAGGGCTCTGATAGTTCAATGGATAGAACGGAGGTTTCCTAAACCTTTGA
>DAINOS010000126.1:0-7876 GCA_036743855.1 Prevotella sp.
AGAAGCGCGAGAAAGACCACTTGGCACAGATGCTCACGCTGGCTCGCGACTACGCGCGCGCACATGGCTTCAAGGGCACGTTCCTCGTGGAGCCAAAGCCAATGGAGCCTACAAAGCACCAGTACGACGTGGACACTGAGACGGTTATCGGATTTCTGCGCGCCCACGGCCTTGACAAGGACTTCAAGGTGAACATCGAGGTCAACCACGCCACGCTCGCCGGACACACCTTCGAGCACGAGTTGGCCGTGGCCGTGGACAACGGCATGCTCGGCTCCATCGACGCCAACCGTGGCGACTACCAGAACGGATGGGACACCGACCAGTTCCCTATCGACAACTTTGAGCTCACGCAGGCCATGATGCAGATTATCCGCAATGGCGGCTTGGGCAACGGCGGCTCCAACTTCGACGCGAAGCTGCGCCGCAACAGCACCGATCCCGATGACATCTTCATCGCGCATATCTCCGGCATGGACGCCATGGCGCGCGCCTTGGAAAACGCCGCGGCGATACTCACCGAGAGCGAACTGCCTGAGATGCTGAAGCAACGCTACGCGAGCTTTGACAGCGGCATGGGCAAGAAGTTTGAGAACGGTGAGCTCACCCTTGAGCAAGTCGTCGACTACGCTAAGCACAACGGCGAGCCGAAGCAGACAAGCGGCAAGCAGGAGAAATATGAGACCATCGTGGCCCTCTACGCTAAATGATGACGGTCTGCCAACACAATAATAACTGAAACTTAGAGAGGACGAGTCAACCCCCGAGCCTGGAGTCTTGACTCGCCCTCTTTTTTTAATATCTACCTCTTTTTACTTGTTATGCAATCAGAATCTAAAACTAACCAAGGCAGCCGTGGCTATCTTTTCTCAATAGTGATGGTGGCGGTGCTCGGCGGTCTGCTGTTCGGCTACGACACGGCAGTCATCTCTGGCGCCGAAAAGGGCTTGCAGGCTTTCTTCCTCGGTGCCAAGGATTTCCGCTATACCGACTTCATGCACGGTTTCACGTCGTCTTCCGCGCTCATCGGCTGCATCATCGGCAGTGCCTTGTCGGGAATCTTCGCCTCGCGCCTTGGCCGCAAGAAGTCGCTCGTCTTCGCTGGCGTGTGCTTCTTCGTATCGGCCTGGGGCTCAATGTGCCCGGAGAGCTTTGTCATGGCCAAGGGCGTGCCCACATGGGACTTGCTCGTGGTGTTCAACGTCTATCGTGTGCTTGGCGGCATTGGCGTGGGCATGGCATCGGCCATCTGCCCGATGTACATTGGCGAGGTGGCTCCGAGCGAGATACGAGGCATGCTCGTCAGCTGGAACCAGTTTGCCATCATCTTCGGCCAGCTCGTGGTCTACTTTGTCAACTTCCTCATCCTTGGAGAGCACACCAACCCCGTCATCACGCAGATAGGGCAAGGCTTCTCACAGGTGATGGCGGGCAGCGACACTTGGACGATAACCACAGGCTGGCGCTATATGTTCGGCAGCGAGATGGTGCCAGCCGGACTCTTCACCATTCTTATATGCTTCGTGCCTGAGACACCGCGCTATCTTGTGCTTATCGGCAAGGAGCACTTGGCTCACCGCATACTGGCGCGCATCAATGGTGACATTAAGGCACACCAGATACTCCAAGACATAAAAAACACGGTGGAGACAAAGACCGAGCGTCTCTTCTCTTATGGGTTCACGTGCATCTTCATTGGCATCATGCTGAGCGTGTTTCAGCAGGCCATCGGCATCAACGCCGTGCTCTACTACGCCCCTCGCATCTTCGGTGACATGGGCATGGACAATCCTATGATTCAGACCGTGGTGATGGGTGTGGTCAACATCCTCTTCACGCTCGTTGCCGTGTTCACCGTAGAGAAATACGGCCGCAAGCCGCTGCTCATCACGGGCAGCGTGGGCATGGCCATAGGCGCCTTTGGCGTGGCGCTGACGTTTGGCAACGCGTCGCTCAGTGTCGTGACGATGCTGTCTATCATGGTTTACAGTGCCTCGTTCATGTTCTCGTGGGGACCGATATGCTGGGTCTACATTGCCGAGATCTTCCCCAACACCATACGTGGCGCCGCCGTGTCCATAGCCGTGGCGTTCCAGTGGATATTCAATTTCATCGTCAGCTCAACGTTCGTGCCCATGTTCAATATGCACCTCGCTAAGGGCGACGACTTCGGCCATTGGTTCACCTATGCGCTCTATGGCGTCATCTGCGTGCTCGCCGCGCTGTTCGTGTGGCGCCTCGTGCCCGAGACAAAGGGCAAGACGCTTGAGGAGATAAGCCTGTTTTGGAAAAAGCGCAAGTGACATTCGGCTTCACTTGCGAGGATCATTGTTTTGAGCGCTTCCGTTTGATGGTCAAGGTGACGAAGACTGAGATGACGGAAGCGCTTGCTGTTGCGAGGATTAGCGTCACTTGCAGGGCGGCTGCCGTGACGATGCTGATGTTTCCCATCAACGCCACGAGAAAAGCCACTGGAGCCTCGATGAAGACCATGCGCGACATTTGCTTACTGACCGTCAAGATGGAGGCGCGCAAGCTCCGCCGCACAAAATAGTCGAGGGCTTGTCGCTGGGTGCAACCGTTGCCCAGCAGGTAATTGTAGAGTTGCCCATGGTGCGCGAGGCTGTCGTTGTAAGCTGTCAGCGCCTTGATGTTGGCGCTTGTGATGCCTCCTGCCAACAGTCCTGTCACGGGCAGGTAGACATTGGCGACAAAGGGGTTGCGCGCTCCGAGGACAAGGAAGATGAAATAGAAGCCTATCACGAGGATTCCAGCCAAAGAGCCTGCCGCTATTGGCAGGTAATCGGCTCGCGGTTTCAGCCTGGCCTTTACCGTGGTTGTGAGGGCGGTGAAGAGGCAGACAATCACCGACAAGACGATGCTGAGGAAAATGCTGCCCGCGTAGGTGGCCAACCCAATCAGCGCGGCAAGCGCACCAACCGACACTATCATGCGAAAGAGCGACACGAGGAAGTGGCGCATCAGGTTCAAGCGGAAACGCATGATGATGAATATTGGGAAGACGGCGAGCAAAGCGCCGAGAATGATGCCAAGCGGAGATATGTTCATTTTGTTAAGTTTATAAGTTTGTCACAAGGCAACGTGTTGCCCTCTTGTGTGAATATCACTTCGGCTCCCGATTCGGCTATCTTGCTTAGGAGCCCTTGTGTCTCTGGGGTGGGGAAGGCGTTGTCCACGAGCACCACCTCGCGTTTCAGCTCCAAGGCGAGGCGCAGCAGGATGACCTGCAACTCCTGCTGGCTGAACGACGACACGGGTCGGCCTTTCATGTCTTCCATTTCCTTGGGGATGGTCAAGCGCAAGTATCTGCACAATTCACCGACCTCGATCTTCCCCTCGGGCATGTGTTGTGGGACGTAGGCCATCATCTTCCTGAAATAGGGTGACGCCTCACGCGTGATGAGCTCTCCGTCGAAGGTGATGAAGCCAGACTGCAAGGGAAACATCCCAAGAATGGAGAGGAGCAACTCGCTTTTCCCAGTGTGTTTCTCACCATAGACGCCCACCTGCTCACCTCCCTCGACAATCAGCGAGAAAGGAGTGGATTGGTTGCCATCGGGCAAGGCGACGCTAACATTCTTGAATTCAAGCATCAGTTTTGTTAAATATTCGCGAATATGGTTCTTTTGGCTGCAAATTTAGCCAAAATCCATGAATTACGCACCAATAGACGTGAAAAGGTCATGAAATTCTCGTGCAAGGCAAGTGGCGTCTAAATAAAACTTTTTTGTGAACGATAAAAGCTTGGCAACACTTAGAGCGTACGCTCAGACCAACCTCGGTTATTTCATATGTTGAAGCCTAAATATCTCTTTTTGTTTTTCTATTTCTTCTTTGAGTTGTTCTTCTGTAGGAAGATATGTGAGATATTTTGATGCAAAAAGCTGCTTGCTATCATGTAATACGGAATAACGTGCGATGTCTTGACTGGTTTCAGAACAGAGAAGGATGCCTATGGTAGGATTGTCTCCCTCTGTACGCTTCAATTCATCATACATTCTGACATACATATCCATTTGACCAACGTCTTGATGGGTTATCTTTGTCGTTTTTAGGTCAATCAAGACAAAGCATTTCATCAAATAGTTATAGAACACAAGGTCTATGTAATAATCTTGTGTATCAGTAATGATGTGTTGTTGTCTTTCCACAAAGGCATAACCTTTGCCCATCTCCATTAGAAATTTCTGTAGGTGGGTGATGATTGAACTCTCAAGTTCGTTTTCCGAATATGTCATATCTCGTGGCAACCCTAAAAATTCTGTAACCATTGGCGACTTGATAAACATGGCAGGTGTATCTGCATATCCTTTTGTTAGGGTCTTCATTTCATTTTCCACAATATCTTTGTGCTCCTCTTTAGTTTGCAACAAACGATAGTAATATTGAGAAGCTACATTGCGGTCGAGAGTTCTTGTGCTCCACATTTGTTGTGATGCTTCTTGAAGATACCATAATCTGGCTTTGGGGTCATTGACTCGTAAAATGCATCTTATATGAGTCCATTTCAGATTGTGAACGCACGCGTTCACAATCTGCCAATCGGGAAAAGAAAGGTAAAATTGCTTAAAGTACCATAAGTTTCTTGTACTATATTCCTTTCCTATTTCAGCTGTCAGATGTAGAGATAGTGCTTTTAGCAATTGTGTTCCATATTCTGCACGCACTTTGCCTTGTTGCTCTTCCTCAACGATACGTCTGCCAATTTCCCAGTTGGCATGTACCAGGTTCTGGTTGATTGATGCGTATGCCTTATCTCTGGCATTCTGGATAATATTCCTTATGTCATTGACAATATTGTTCAATTGTACATTGGGTACTATATTGTTGTTTTCTTGCATAAGATACTTATTCTAAATGTAATTAACCTAACAATTCAAAATATGATGTTCGATTTCTGATGACAAAAATAAATAAAAATATCGGATATGAGTTTGTTTTTTATAATAAAAATCGCATTCTATAAGCGTTTTATTGAGATTGTTTCCGATGCCGATGAATGTAGGAGCCCATATCGCAAAAGAAGTCCGACCACTGAAACACAAACCGTAGAAGAACGGTATGATGTTTCAATTGGTCGGACATTTTTGTTGGCCGGCACAAGACCGGCCACTGCATTGTCACG
Source organism: Prevotella sp. (assembly GCA_036743855.1). Classification (GTDB taxonomy): domain Bacteria; phylum Bacteroidota; class Bacteroidia; order Bacteroidales; family Bacteroidaceae; genus Prevotella. The sequence continues at coordinate 5,147 of DAINOS010000126.1, forward strand.
CTTGGTGCAGGGGGATGTTATTTATTGCAGCATGAGCCTTTTTCGGCTTCTTTCTTGCAGCATCCTTTGCATCCGCCTTTTTCCGCGTTGGCCTTTTTGGCGCAGCATTCGCCTTTCGCGGCGTTTTCCTTCTTTGCGCATCCAGCGCAGCTTTTCTTGGCACCATCGCCTACGACCTTGGCCTCGTATCCAATCTTGGCGAAGCCCTTGATGATGTTGTCGGGCGTGGTCTTGTCGGCATCGTATTGGATGGTGACCTTCTGGTCGGGCACGCTGGTGGAGATGTCCTTGATGCCTTTCTCGAAGCGGAGGTTGCCCTTGATCTTGTTCTCGCAGTTCTCACAGTGCATCTGTGGGTTGGTGGTGAATACCACGGTCTTGATGTCCTTGGCGAACATGCCGATGGCAAATACCAACATTGCCATCATGGTCATAATCTTTTTCATGTTTTTCCTTCCTTTTAATTGATGGTTATTTTGATTCTTGATAATCCTTATTATTATAGTCTTCCGAAATTCACGCGTATGCCCATATAGCCCATGGCACCGCTTATCGGTCCCCAAACCATGTTGGTGTCGAATTGGTTGCCCCAGGGGTTCATGGCATCTACCACGGGATGCTTCTGCTTGTGGCTCGTAAGGTTCTCGCCTCCTATGTAGACGGAGAAGTGGCGGAACCATCGTGTCACCTGGCAACTCAGCAAGCCGTAAGCCTTGAATGTCTGGCTCCACGAGGGCTCACCGCTTGCGAGGGTGTATGCCTTTGGCATTCGGCCTCCGCCGTTCAGTTGCACGGTGGCGTCAAACTGCCACAAGCCGAGAGGTGTCTTGTAAGACGCTGACACCAAGCCCTTGTATTTGCTCAGCAGCGGCTTGTCCATGCGTATGCCGTCGTAGGTCTCCTTGACATAGTTGCGGCGGTATGCGGCGGTGAGCGTCATGCCCTTGAAGAGAGGGTAGGTGGCGTCTACCTGGAACACGTGCGAATAGCTCTTGCCGTCGAGGTTGGATATGCGCGCCTCGTGCACGTCGCTGTCGAAGTTGACAATGGCTTGGTTCACGAAGTCGGTAAAGTAATATTCAGCGTTCAGCTTGAGCGTCTGCCCGAAAAGCGGGATGTTCATCTGGCTGCTTATGCCATAGTTCCACGCCTCTTCCTGCCTGAGGTTGTCGTCGATGACCAGACGGCGGCTGCTTGCCAAGAGGTTGTTGTTCTCGGCGAGGGCGTGCACCGACCGGAAGCCCTTGCCGGCAGAGAGGCGAAAGCCTATGACGTCGTTGGCTTGCCATTTCAGGTGGAACCGCGGGGTGACGAAATAGCCGTACTTGCTGCTGTGGTCGCCACGTATGCCTGCCATCACTATCAACTTGTCGTTGAGGTTGTAGGTGTATTGCGCGTATATGCCAGGCACGGTCTCCTTGTCGTTGGCGCGGGTCTTCGAGGCGCTTGCGTCGTTGGTCAGTCGGTACAGTTGCCCGAAATAGTCGTGGTTCAGGCTCAGTCCTGTCGAGATGTTGTGCCGCTTGTCGAAGTTGTGCTCGAACATGAGCGAGGCGTACACGTTTTTCTCGTTCACGTAGTAGGTCTTGTGGCCGTAGAGCGCGTCTTCCTGGTGCATGGACCCCGTGGCCATCAACGCGATGTTGGTGCCGTGCTCCTTGTTGAGGATGAAGGCGTGCTTCATGTAAGCCTCATAGCGGTTTGTCTTGATGTCGATGCCATAGAGTTCCTTGCCCTCCATTTGCTTTCTCATGTCGTCGTCGAGCGCTTTCAGCGTTTGTCCGCCCGTCCTGTGCTCGCTGATGAGCGATACGCCGGCGCGCAGCATATAGTGCGGCGACTTGAATATCCAGCGGTTTTGGAGGTTGTATTGCAGGATGTTTGGCATGTCCTTGAAGCCGTCCATGTTCATGTCGTTGGCGCCCCAGCGGTTCTCGTAGTGGGTCAGGAGTTCCGTGGTCAGCTTGTCGTTGACGTGGATGTTGCCCGTGGCGTTGGCCTCCATCTTGCCATCGGTGTCGCCATAGATGTTGGCCACCACGCCTGGGTCGTCGTCGGCCTTGAGATATTCCACGTTTATCTGTCCTGTGATGCTCTCGTAGCCAGCCTTGACCGATGCCGCCCCCTTGCTCACCTGTATGCTCTGCATCCAAGGGCCAGGCACGTAGCCCAAGGAGAACGGCGCGGCGGCACCACGGAAGTTGGGCAGGTTCTCCGTCATCATCTGCACGTAGGTTCCCGACAGGCCCAGCAGCTTGATTTGGCGCGCTCCGGTTGCGGCATCGCTATAGTTCACGTCCACCGAAGGGTTGGTGGTGAAGCTCTCGCCAAGGTTGCAGCAGGCGGCCTTGAAGAGCTCGTCCTTGTTGATGACGGAACCGTTTATTGCGCCCGCCATGCGGCTGACGCCAGCCTTGCGACTCACCACGGTGACCTCTTGCAGGTCTTGGTCGGCTATGGTGTCGGGCAATTCCTTCTTGTTGTCATTGGAAGATTGCGCGAGGCAGACGCTTGGCGCCATGAGTGCCAAGCCATATAGTAATGTGTATCTTGTAGAACGCATTGTTGTCTTGATATTTGTAGTCCTAAAAAATCTTTTCTGATCTTGATGCCATCCTGGAGAGATGGAGTAGGGACGTGACAGTCCCGCCTGTTTCTTATAAGAAACGGGTTGTCAAGGATTTAAATAGTCAAGACGCGGATGATGTGCAGATATTGTCGCGGAGGCGG
>DAINOS010000127.1:0-7853 GCA_036743855.1 Prevotella sp.
AATGCAATGCGGGAGAGTAGGTAGCCGCCTCCTTTCAACGAGAGCCTCGATTACGAAACGTAGTCGAGGCTCTTTTTTATTTCTCCATCTTCTAAATAGCTGTTTTCTTGCTTTTTGTAAGAAATCCTTGTTTCTTTTTAGTTTCTTAATTAATTTATGTAATTTTGCATATTATTAATTTTGTTAATGTAATTTTATAGCGAATGCGCAAAAGTGTATTGTTAGCTATCATGCTTGCTTATTTTGGTGTGTATCCTATTAATGCAAGTTCTCAAAACAACGTGACTGTTGTGATGAATGATGGCAGAGAGAGTAGCAATAGCATCAGTGGTGTTATTTTGTCGGCGGAAGACAACGAGCCGCTTGTTGGTGCTCAAGTAAGGATTATTGGTGCAAATGTTGCAACCATTACAGACGTAAATGGCAGATTTACGTTTCAGACGGTTTCGCTTAAGAAGCAGAAATTATCTGTTTCTTACATCGGTATGGAACCCCAAACTGTTGACGCTGGTCACAACATGAAGATTGTGCTTAAACCTGATTCCAAAACCTTGAGCGATGTTGTTGTAAATGGTTATTTCACTCGTAAGAAACAAACATTTACAGGCGCGGCAAGAACTGTGACAAGTGATGAGATTCTTAAGGTTGCGCCTAATAATATCATGCAGACCCTTGCCACTCTTGACCCTTCGCTAAATATTACTCAAAACAATGCAATGGGCTCAAACCCTAACTCAGTGCCAGATCTTGTCATTCGCAGCACTACGTCTCTTTCGACAAGCAATGAGGTAGGACTTAATGCGCCTCTTATTGTAATTGATGGTGTAGAACAGAGTTTGCAGGCTTTGTATGATATGGACATTAATGACATTGAGCGTGTTGACATATTGAAAGATGCATCTGCCACCGCACTTTATGGTGAGAACGCCGCCAATGGTGTCATTGTCATAGAGCGTAAACGTGTGAGCCAATCACCTGTTCGCATTCGTTATACTTTCACTCCTGAGGTAAGTTTTGCCGACCTAAGCAGTTATGATTATTGCAATGCCGCTCAAAAGTTGGAATTGGAACGTCTTGCTGGTCTTTACAATAGCACTACGGGCAGTCTCGACCAAAGTTACTATGACAAGTTGGCATTGGTGAACAGCGGTGTGAATACTGACTGGAAGTCTAAACCCGTGCGCAACAGCTTCTCGCACAACCACTCTCTTTCTATATCAGGTCGGGGCTCTGGACTTGATTACAACATCAGTGCTAACTATCAAGACACAGAGGGCGTCATGAAAGATGATGGCCGTAAGCGCTATGGCATGAACATTTATCTCTCATACACGGCTGTAAAGAATTTGGTTGTGACGCTTCGTGCCTCCCACGACCAGCTTAGCACAAAGGCCTCAAAGTATGGCTCGTTCTCCAATTACCTTGAGTGTAACCCATACGATTCTCCGTACGACGAGTATGGCAATTTGCGTAGCAGTTTGTCGTATAATATGGATAACCCCTTGTATGAGGCCTCGTTGAGTAGCTTCAACAAGTCGCAAACACGCACACAGCAGATTTCCCTTGACCTGCGTTATAACATCATGCCCAACTTCTTTGTTACCGCGCAAGGTTCTTATAATACGAGTCGTGGCACGAGCGATGTGTTCACTTCGCCTGACTCACACGAATTTGAGACCGCCTCAATCACTCAGAAAGGCCGTTATGTGCTTGGCAATACAAGCGCAGACCAGTGGGCTGGCAAAATCGTAGGCAACTATATTCACAATTTCGACAAGGACGGAACAATGCTTACATTGAATGTAGGTGGCGAGATAAAGAAAAACAAATCAACGTCGAGCTCTCTTGTTGGCACTGGATTCCTTAGCGATAACCAAAACGACATGGCTTACGCGACGGCCTACCCCAATGGTGGCCAGCCATCGGGAAGTGAGGATTTATCAACCAGCCTTGGAGGTTTCCTCGCGGCAAACTTCATGTGGAAGAACCGTTATGTTGTTGATGGTTCTTACCGTGTATCAGGTTCATCAAAGTTCGGCAGTGACCATCGTTATGCTCCGTTCTGGTCAGTCGGCGCAGGTTGGAACCTCCACAATGAGAAATTCATCAAGAAACTTGGATGGGTCAACACCTTGCGTCTTCGCGGCAGCTACGGTTATACGGGCAGCGTGAAGTTCAGTTCATATCAGGCCGTGACCACATACAAATACAATAGCGACTTCCTTGGCTACACTGGTGTAGGAGCCATACCTATCGGCATGGCCAACCCTGACTTGAAGTGGCAGACCACGAAGAAGCTGAATGTCGGAATAACGTCATCGTTCTTGGACGACCGCTTGAACGTGAATTTTGATGTATACAACGAGAAAACCATTGATATGCTCATCGACCGCTCTCTGCCGCCTTCTTCCGGAACGACAAGCGTGAAGGCCAACCTTGGTTCACAGACTAGCAATGGTATCGAGTTCTCCGTGTGGGGCAAGATTATCCGTACAAAGGATTGGGAGTGGACTCTCTCTGTTAACGGCCTCCACTCCAAGACCACTATCAACAACATATCCGAGGCGATGAAACGCATGAACGAGCAGAACGCCTCGGGTTATACCGACAGCAGCGTGAAAGTGGCATCGTCGTCACCACTGTTCCAGTATCGTGAGGGTGAGTCGCCAACGGCAATCTACGCGGTGCGTTCGGCAGGCATAGACCCGGCGACAGGCCGTGAGATATTCGTCAAGCAAGACGGTAGCTACACATATACTTACGACACCAAGGATCAGGTGGCTTGTGGTGACACAAATCCGGTGATGCAAGGCAGTTTCTCATCGATGCTTCAATATAAGGGTTTCTCACTCACGGCAAGTTTCCAGTACCGTTTCGGTGGCAAGATGTATAACTCCACACGAGCGTTGAAGGTCGAGAACATCAATCCTCGACACAACTGTGACGTGCGCGCATTCACAGACCGTTGGACAAAACCGGGCGACGTGAAGCCTTATATCGACATCGCCAACGCAACGGGCAACACAAGCGTCTACACAGACCGTTTTGTGGAGGACGATAATGAACTGTGGCTCTCAAGCCTTTACTTGCAATACAACGTCCCTGTGACATTCCTAAAGAAAATTCATGTGCAGAAACTGTATGTTGGCATAGGCACAGAGGATTTGTTCCGCATCACATCAGCCAAGTATGAGCGCGGCACGTCATACCCGTACAGCCGTAGCATAAATATGTCGGCAAGCCTTACATTCTGATGGGCAGTGATGAAGAATAAACGAATAATTCGTAACAACAAAACATATATAGAAATGTATAAGACACATTTTAACAAACATATAGCAAGGGTGGCATTCGCCATGCTCATTGGCGCGACGGCACTTACGTCATGCGACGATTACCTGGATGTGCGTCCGAAAGGCGAAAAACTCGAAGCCGACCAGTTTAAGACCTCCGAAGGCATTGAGGCGGCCATTTACGGCGTGTATGGTTCCATGCAATCGAGTTCTCTATATGGCAAGGATCTCTATTGGGGATTGACCGACATAATGGCGCAGGACTTGAACCAGAACAGCGAATCGGCAGGCTCGGTTGCGTTGTCAAAATACCAGTACACCACCGACAACAACTTGCGCAATCGCCTGTCTAATGTCTGGACTGCCGCCTATCAGAGCATTGGCTACGCAAACAACGTGTTGAAGAACCTTGACCAAAAGTCGAAGAATGATTTTCCGCTCCTTGACCTTTACAAGGGCGAGATGCTGGCAGTGCGTGCCTATCTGCATTTCGACCTTTTGCGTCTGTTCTGCTCTACCGACCAGGCTAAGAAAGGCATACCATACACCACGACATACGAGGCCAAGATAAACGATTTCAAGAAGGTTGGTGAGGTCTACGACCTCATTATCAAAGACCTTCAAGAAGCAGAGCAGCTCCTTGCCGAGGAAAAGGACGACATAGTTTATCCACGAAACAACGAGCAATACTTCAAGTTCCAGAATTATCGTGAGACGCACTGCAACTATTACGCCGTCTTGGGCATACTTGCTAAAGTCTATTGGATGAAAGGTGATATGGATAATGCCGCCAAGTATGCGCAGATGGTCATCGACAGTAAAAAGTTCCCATTGGCAGAGCCTACGGAGATACAAGATCTGTTTGCCGGCAAACTGTCTGATAAGGAAACTTTGTGGGGATTGTACTCCACGAGCTATGTTCAGACATGTCAAAACTACTTGTACCAGTATCAGTCATACCAGTCGTACAATCCTTACACAGACGCTTCAGGCGTGACCCATCTTATGCCTTATGACAAGGTGTATTCGCAGGACGTGGACGGCACCGTACAGGACTATCGCTTGCAATGGTTTGACAAGGGCAACCAAACCGTATGCCTTCACAAGGTCATTGATTATTACACGATAGGTGGACGTGGCAATGATCCTGATGGGTGGTCAAAACGTATCAGCGGAATTAACATGTTGCATGTTTCCGAGCTTTATCTCATTGCGGCGGAGGCATTGCTTGATAAAGACTATGCCAAGGCGCTCAGCTACTACGAGGCTGAAACGGCATCGAGGGGCATACCGGCGTTGCGTGCCGACCAAACCCTTACCAAGGACATGATATACAATGAGTATCACAAGGAAATGTTTGGCGAGGGACAAGTGTGGTACAACATGAAGCGACTGAACAAGGACATTGAGTCTAACGTCGAGCTTCGGACAATTCCGGCAAGCGAGGATATATATGTGCTGCCGATACCGCAGGATGAGTATAACTATAGAAACTAAAGAAGAAGGAGGACGATAAACATGAAAAACAAGATATTAGCACTTGCTATTGCCACCATCGCCATGACTGCCGTGAGCTGTGAGCAAGACTATAAGTTGTACGACACAAACCAAGTTGATGCCGTGTCGTTCAACTATTACAATTCAAGAGGCGTGGCAGACTCGGTCATAACCTACAACTTTGGCTACGACATTGCCGAGCAGCACGAGATTGATATACCTGTCACCTTGATGGGAGTGCCCAAGGCCGAGGCGCGCAACATTGACATCAAGGTCATTGCCGACTCCACCGACATGGTAGAGGGCGTGAACTATAATGTGGCACGTGCCGAGATAGGAGCCGACGCGGTTCGCGACACCGTAAAGATAATGTTGTTGCGTGGCAAGGACGAGGAGATTCAGACAAAGCAGAAAAAACTTCGCATAGAGATAGGTGTCAACGAACAGCTCCGTCCCACTGGCATGAAGACATTTACCGTGAAATATTCCGATTTCCGCATTACGCAGCGCCCTGGATGGTGGTTGCAGTGGTCGCCTCTGCCGGTTTACTCGTTTGAGAGTGCCCAGTTGTTCTTCAAATATTTCAACGAGCTCATGCCAAAGGCCAACAAGGATGTCTACGACGAGATGATAAAGAAATATGGCGAGTATTTTGTCAACGCTGGCTCTACCGGCGGTCCGTTTGCCTTTTATGAGCCAATCATAACCAAGTATGTGCTCATGCCAATGTACAACGATCATAAAGACGACATTCAGTGGCAGAGTGTCCCATCATTCTAATGGTCACAAGAACAGATAAAAATAACGAAAGATGAATAGAAAGCATATATTCTCAACAATGGTTCTTGCTGCTTGCTTGTCAGTCGGCACGACATCATGCATCAGTGATGACAGCACGGAAGCCACGAGGCAATTGGCTCAGCTCAGCATAAAGGACGAGAACGCCACGACCATGCCAGAATACAATGTGTATCTTGGTAACAACTGTGAGATTGACCCACAGGTGTCCTATTCAGGCAAGGCATCTGACCTGCAATACAATTGGCAGGTAGGCACATATTCCAACGGCTCGAAAGGTGCGCTCAAGGAAGTGGGCACCGACCCGACGCTCAACTACAAGTTCCAGACCGGAGGCACCTACTATGTACACCTTACGGTGACAGACGGTTCCGTTGGCAAGGTCATGGAGTATAAGGTCAACGTAAACCGCACCTTCGAGCAAGGTTACCTGCTTACGTCAACAGATGCCGACGGCAAGGGCAACCTTTCTTTTGTGAAGATTCTCACTCCCGAGGAAATTGCCGAGGGCAAGAAGGAGGTCGTGATGGAGCACTGCCTTAACAAGGTCAATGATGAAGTGTCGGAAGATGGACTCGTGAAAGCAGTCGTGGCCACGCAGAGCATTTGGGACGGTCATTCATCAACGTCGCTCACACGTGTGTTCGTGTCTACGCAGACGCGATGCTACTTCCTTGACCCAAACAACTTCAACGTAATCTCAGACATTGACTACACCGAGGCCGTGCCTGGCTTCAAGGCGACCAATTTCGTGCCAGACACGTATGCGCCTTACGCTTACGACAAGTCCACCGGCAGCTATGTGCACCTCAATACCCAATACATGTACTCGTATGTTAAGTCGTCGTACAAGGGAGTCAAGGCAGATGATTTTATCACCACAAAGTATAATTCATGGGGCTCGGTATACTCATCGACCTACTTCATGGACTATGCCAACAACGCGGGCAAGGCACCTAACATGAACACCGGCGTCTTTGAGTCTCCAGGTGAATTGCCTGCGAATCAAAAGATTATAACCATATTCTCTTATTATGGTTACACGTCGAATTACCAGTTGCCAACGTTCACATTGGCCAAGGAGGATGGAACTGGCGACATATATCTTTGGGAGTATGCTGTCGGCAGCCCGTACATGGGCACGGAGACTTACTTCCGCTCACAGAAGATCGCGACAGACGCGAACACTGCTGTCCCAGAGCGTGGGACACAGTTTGTTGTCTCGTTCACACAGAAACGCTATTACTACGCATTGGGCAATAGCGTATACGTGTTCCTGCCCGATGTGGAGACGAAGAGCCTGCCTCAGAAGAATCAAGCGGCGTTGAACTTCGGTGACAACGAGGAGGTGACATTCCTTGATGTCAATGCCAGCAAAGACCAGTTGTTCGTGGCCACTTACGACAAGACCACCAAGCGAGGCAATTTCTACATATACAATTGTAAGGACGTGCGCACCGACAACAGCGCAAACGTGAAGCCTGTTGAGGAGCATAAAAGTTGTGCTGGACGAATATCATACATTATATATAAGCCGAGCATACAGCAATAATACGCATTTGACATGATCAAACGATTGATGACAACCTGCGCGATGGCTGTCGCCTTTATTGGTGTGGCCACTGCACAGGCCTTGAAAATAACGGGTACGTTGCAGGGCAGCGTGCCAGGCGACATGAGGCTATATGTCATGCCAGTTGGCGGCGAGACGTTGCCGCAACCAGACACTGTGACGATAAATGGAAGCAACTTCAAGGCTGAGACGACAGTGTCGCCATACGGCATATACAAACTCGTCGGCGTGCTCAACCGCCGCCAGCTTATAGTGCCATTCCATGCAGTCTATAAGGCAGGCACGGTGGCGCGCCTTACCATTGCGTTGACCAAGGACGGCAACATAGAGTTTCGTGGAGCCAATGCCGACACTAAGGCACTTGTCGCGTTCAACGACGTGAACATAGAATGCAATAAGCGTATGTGGATGGACGGCAAAAGCATGACAGCCGAAAGCCTTAAGAGTCTCGTGCTTGGCTATACTGCCAAAGCCGACAGCATAAAAAGAGTTTACCACCCGTCTGCCGTTACATCCCAATATTTAAGTTTGTGGGCGGCAATAACCTCATTTGAGAACATCGAGAGCCTTAAGTTCGCGACAGGTCGTGATCTCTCATCGCTTGGCATTGACCTCAAGGCAGAGGCCGCTCGCATGATAGGGGCAGTAGACTGCAAGATGGCCTCGACATTCGACTCTGCCCCACGTGTCTT
>DAINOS010000128.1:0-7837 GCA_036743855.1 Prevotella sp.
GGGGCTGGCAAATCCTTATCGTGATAAAATGACCGTGATTTTCGTGACTTTTGCTTTTCGCTTGAATGTCATCGGCATTTGGCTTGAATGCCGTTGCCTTTACGCTTGAATGCCGTTGCCTTTTCGCTTGAATGCCGGTGTGCGTAATCGGCGAAGCCGACATCTTTAAAATCTTTTTAATCGGTGTGAAATGAAATGTGTGAAAGTAAGGCAACCACACGAATCAGCAAAGAAGCATTATTTTTTAGACCTGAAAAGCGCAGTTCTTCAGAGTTTATTAATAATTTTGCATTAGAATGTTTACTCTATATATAATTAATGTTATTTGATAGTTAACATTCAGCTGTTGAAAATTAACATTATACTAATTATATGCAAGAAAAAGACAAAGAGAAAGACTTAGTCCAACTCCCCGACAACGCGTTTCGTGAGTTGGAATCTGGCGAGGAGTACAAGCCCATAATGGCTCCGGAAAAGGTTTATCCTGAGGTTAACACATGGTCGGTAACTTGGGGAATAGTCATGGCAATGCTTTTCTCTGCCGCCGCAGCCTATTTAGGACTGAAGGTGGGTCAGGTGTTTGAGGCTGCCATTCCAATCGCCATCATTGCCGTTGGTGTGAGCACTGCGGCAAAACGTAACAAGGCACTGGGCGAAAACGTTATCATTCAGAGTATCGGAGCTTGCTCGGGAGCTGTCGTGGCTGGAGCAATCTTCACGCTACCGGCAATCTACATTCTTCAAGCCAAATACCCAGAAATGACATCTTCTTTCATGAAGATGTTTTTCGCCTCTGCATTGGGTGGCGTGCTCGGCATCCTCTTCCTCATCCCTTTCCGTAAGTATTTCGTCAGCGATATGCATGGCAAGTATCCTTTCCCCGAGGCCACGGCTACAACGCAGGTACTCGTGTCTGGCGAGAAAGGAGGAGATCAGGCAAAGCCCCTGCTGTTCGCTGGCATAGTGGGCGGTCTTTACGACTTTATCGTCTCTACCTTTGGCTGGTGGAACGAGAACTTTACTTCGCGTGTTATCGGTCTCGGCCAAGAGCTTGCCGACAAGGCAAAATTGGTATTCAAGGTCAACACAGGCGCTGCCGTTCTCGGACTTGGCTATATCGTCGGTTTGAAATATGCGCTTTATATCACCCTTGGCTCTCTTGCCGTTTGGTGGCTTATCGTGCCTGGCATGTCTATTGTCTTCCACGATCAGGTGCTCAATATGTGGGATCCTTCTATCACGGCTACCGTGGGAGCAATGAGTCCAGAGGAAATTTTCAAGGCCTATGCGCGTTCCATTGGCATTGGCGGCATAGCCATGGCTGGTGTCATCGGAATCATAAAGAGCTGGGGCATAATCAAGGGTGCCGTTGGCTTGGCTTCAAAGGAATTGAAGGGGAAAAACAATGGTGCGGCTAACATAAAGCGTACTCAACGTGACATCCCTTTCAAGATTATCGCAATCGGCTCTATTGTCACATTGCTCATCACGTTTGTGTTCTTCTGGCTTGGTGTCATGCAGGGTAACATCCTGTTTGCCGTTGTTGGCATCCTGCTCGTCACTATTATAGCATTTCTGTTTACTACCGTGGCTGCAAACGCGATAGCGATAGTTGGTAGCAATCCTGTGTCAGGCATGACGCTCATGACCCTCATCCTTGCATCTGTGGTCATGGTCGCTGTTGGCTTGAAAGGTCCCTCGGGTATGCTCGCCGCGCTGATTATGGGTGGCGTGGTCTGTACTGCGTTGTCCATGGCAGGCAGTTTTATCACCGACCTTAAGATTGGCTACTGGCTTGGCACTACCCCTTCAAAGCAGGAGACATGGAAGTTTCTTGGAACAATCGTCAGCGCGGCGACTGTCGTTGGTGTCATGATTGTCTTGAACAAGACCTATGGATTCGCGAGTGGCCAACTTGCCGCACCACAGGCCAATGCCATGGCTGCTGTCATCGACCCACTGATGAATGGTGTTGGTGCGCCATGGATTCTTTATGGCATCGGTGCGGTTATAGCTATCATCCTCGACCGTTGCCACATCCCTGCCCTTGCGTTTGCCCTTGGCATGTTTATTCCTCTTGAGCTCAATGTGCCGCTTGTCGTTGGTGGAGCTATCAACTGGTTTGTCACTACTCGTTCAAAGGATGCCGAGGTAAACAAGGCACGTGGAGAGAAAGGCACGCTCATTGCCAGCGGCTTCATTGCTGGTGGAGCGTTGATGGGTGTTGTCTCAGCCCTTCTTAAATTTGGCGGCATTGAACTTTCGGTAGCTGACCAATGGTGGAGCAATCCAATGTCGGAGATGACCTCCCTACTCGCCTACGTCTGCCTTATCTGCTACTTCATCAAGGCTACGAGGGTGAAAAAATAATAAGCATAGTATATTTCCTGAAAAAGCTTGAGACTTTACGCGAGGTCTCAAGCTTTTTTATTCTGCTTTTGTTCAGATAGATGGGTTCACTCATCCCATCCCACAGAATCGAAGCCTTCCGTGAAAAACGAGAATGAACCGGAACGTTTGGACAACTGCTCGCCTGGGTTAACCACTTCATTATGTAGCTCCTTGTCTATTCCAGTTTCTTCCCCATCACTCCCACTCATCAAAGGAGACTCTTGGCCTAAATGTATAATGTTCGTTTCCGGTTTTATATATTTCTTTCGAGTGCTCATTGCTAAAAGGTTTTGATTGTGTTTTATCGTTTGATAGTTTTTCTGCCGTTCGTTATTACTATTCCCTTGTATCCTTGTGGGCATAGTCTCCCGTCAATGGTATAAGCCGCTGACTTGATTCCATGTTCGGTAATCTTGCCAATAGCGGTCGCGTCATCGCCCGTGAAGACATAGTATGGCTTGGCGGCAGAGCTTTCGGCATCGGCCGCTGGTATGGCAAGGTAAGCCTTATGTTCGCCATTTTGAAAAGCGGCACCGTTTTTTGCACCCCAATAGAACCCGACACCATTGCCATCCTTGTTGGCAAGCAAGTAGAATACATCACCATTGTTTCCGGTTGTGCTTGTCTTTATGTCGGTACCCTTCAGCTGATTGTATTCGTCTGTAATGCCTTCTTCCGTTGGCGTGTCAAGATTATATTGTCCTTCCGCGCCTTTCATCACTACGGCTGTGGCCTTTGGCAACGTCTCACCTTCCTTATAAGTGCGACTGGGGACAATCTTTCCGTTTTCCACCTTCATTGTGTATGCCGTAAGACCTGTGGGTACTTTCAGCGCACGACCACTATAATATAATGTGGCATAACCTGTAGGCCCTATCGTTACAGCGTCCTCGGAGATGATGGAAATCTCATCGAGAAAGAATGCCGAGCCACTAAAGGTAATGCTGCTAAGTTGACTGTTGGAGTTTATCGGAGCAGAATCGTTAAGCCATTTTTTAGCTGTCATAACAATAGTTTGTTCTTTTTGGGTATTGTCGCTGAATTCCATTTTAATGGTCAATTCTGTATTCTTGCTATTAGTTGATGGGGCACACCTAAACTTGAGTATACCATTTTTCAATCCAATATTCTCAAGGCTTTTGATGGTGTAAATGCTCTCAACTATGAGGCATTGGTAGCCTTTATTTAGACGTTTACTTGTTGTATTATCAATAGGAAAATGGCTATATTCAATATCATAATCTCCTACGTATGAATTATTTTCAAGTTTACCACCATTGCCACCACTGCCATTATAACCAGCAAAACCATCATAATAGACCTCGTTTTTTAATGGCTCTCGCTTAGTCGTCAATTGGTAGGACGCGGTTTGGTAAGCAAAATCTTTATTGCCTTCAAAAATAGCATAGATGGTGGCAGTCCCAATAAAATGTGGTGTAACATTGCCAGATTCGTCCACTGTAGCTACGGCTTGGTTAGATGAGTACCATTTTATTGGCAAATTATTAGGATTCGATAATACCGGACCACTAATTGTTGTACGTACATCAGCTGACATTTCTTGTTGACTGAAGCTCAAACCAGCACTCGGAGAGGTCTTAATACTGGCTGTTGGTGCCTTGACGACTATGTCATCCAATAGTGCGACCTTGCTACCGCCATTATTGAATGTCAGTATTATTTGTTTTGTGTTTTGTTTTACATTGAAAGTAAATGTGCCATCATAGTTGTTTTTTGCAGATTTATCATTACAAGTGACAGAGAGGTCTCCATTATCATTATAATGACTAAAGGAAAGAATAAAATTACCATAAGCCCCTGTGACGTTAGATATAACCACATTCATGTGGGATTGCTTTGCAAACCTTAAACAAGGAAGGAGACTGCTCGTTATATTATATGCAGGGTAATCTTGAATTGTTATATCATTATTGATCTCGTACGTCGCATTCATTCCCGATGTATGGGGGTATAACCAACCGTCAAAATGTTCTTCAAAGATGGTGGTCATACCGTCATCCGCTTCTTCAGCAAAAGAAGTGATGGGCAAAAGAAGGATGAGGAACAATAATATTTTCTTCATAAATGTTTTTTAGTTTAGGTTTATTCGACAAAAATAAGCAAAAGAACGACACCATGTTAAAACGTCTATGAAAAATTATAAACTTTTAAAATTGACGAATCATATATTATGATTTGTTATTGTTTTCCATTGAAAATAGGCTAATGCCATTACAATAAAAAAGTCGCAAGACGTTTTCAGCGTCTTGCGACTTAGCATTTATGTTAGTTCAAATAAACCAATCCTTCGTTGCCCTTTAGTTGCTGAACTTCATGCCGTTGGCATCCGCGTCGATAACTATTGGCTTGTCGCGTAAGACTTTCTCTGCCAGTATTTGCTTTGAAAGGTCGTTTAGCACGTAGTCTTGTATTGCGCGCTTCACTGGACGGGCGCCAAACTCGGGATCGTAGCCCACGTTGGCGAGCCAGTCAATGGCATTTGGAGTCCATTTCAACGTGAAGCCTTGAGTCTCCAGCATCTTGGCGACACGGTTCATCTGCAATGTCACGACCTTGCCTATCTGCTCTTTCGTCAATGGCAAGAACATTATTATGTCATCTATACGATTGAGGAATTCTGGTCTTATGGTCTTCTTCAGCATATCCATCACGTGGTTGCGCGTGTCCTTGATGACATAATCGCGATTGCTATCGTTCAAGTCGGCGAAACGCGACTGGATATATTGCGAGCCCAGGTTGGATGTCATGATGATGATGGTGTTCTTGAAGTTCACCGTGCGACCTTTGTTGTCGGTCAGTCTGCCGTCATCGAGCACCTGCAAGAGGATGTTGAACACGTCAGGGTGTGCTTTCTCTATCTCATCAAACAGCACAACGCTGTATGGTTTGCGGCGTACTGCCTCGGTGAGTTGTCCACCTTCATCATAGCCTACGTACCCTGGAGGCGCTCCTATGAGCCTTGTCACCGAGAATTTCTCTTGATATTCGCTCATGTCTATTCGCGTCATCATGTTTTCATCGTTGAAGAGGTAGTCGGCGAGGGCCTTTGCCAATTCCGTCTTACCTGTACCGGTGGTTCCAAGGAAGATGAATGAGGCAATTGGGCGTTTCGGGTCTTGAAGTCCTGCACGTGAGCGGCGCACGGCATCGGCCACGGCGTTTATGGCCTCGTCTTGGCCAACTACACGCTTGTGAAGCTCATCCTCAAGATGGAGCAATTTCTCTCGTTCGCTCTGCATCATACGTGTGACAGGTATGCCTGTCCAGCGGCTCACAACTTCCGCTATGTCATCGGCTGTCACTTCCTCTCTCACGAGACCGTCACCACCTTGCGTGGCATGAAGTTGCAACTGCACGGCGTTGATGTCGTCTTGCAAGCTTTTCAACTTGCCATAGCGTATCTCTGCCACTTTAGCGTAGTCACCCTCACGTTCTGCCTTCTCTGCCTCAAACTTCAGGCTCTCAATGGTTTGCTTGTCCTGTTGAATCTTGTTCACCAGTCCTTTCTCGGCTTCCCATTTTGCCCTGTAAGAGTGCTCTTTCTCTTTCAGCTCGGCTATGTCCTTGTCGAGTTGCTTTATCTTGTCCTCGTCCCCATCACGCTTGATGGCCTCGCGCTCAATCTCCAGTTGCTTGAGCTTACGCGAAATCTCGTCGAGCTCCTCTGGTTCGGAGTCACGTTCCATACGGAGCTTGGCAGCAGCCTCGTCCATGAGGTCAATGGCCTTGTCGGGGAGGTAACGGTCGGAAATGTATCTCTCCGAGAGTTTCACGGCGGCGATACAAGCGTCATCGGTTATCCTTACCTTATGGTGGTTCTCATACCTTTCCTTCAGTCCTCGAAGAATGCTTATTGCGTCAGCCTCGTCAGGCTCGTCCACCATGACGGTTTGGAATCGACGCTCCAGAGCCTTGTCTTTCTCAAAGTATTTTTGGTACTCATTGAGAGTCGTTGCGCCAATAGCCCTCAGTTCGCCTCTTGCCAATGCTGGTTTCAAGATGTTAGCTGCGTCCATGGCACCTTCGCCACCGCCAGCTCCCACAAGCGTGTGAATCTCATCAATAAAGAGGATTATGTTGCCGTTGGCGTTTGTCACCTCCTTTATGACGCTCTTCAAGCGCTCCTCAAACTCGCCCTTGTATTTGGCACCTGCTATAAGCGCACCCATATCAAGCGAGTAGAGCTGCTTGTTCTTCAAGTTCTCCGGCACGTCTCCGCGTACTATACGCTCGGCGAGACCCTCCACAATGGCCGTCTTGCCAGTACCTGGCTCACCTATGATGATTGGGTTGTTCTTGGTGCGGCGAGAAAGAATCTGAAGCACGCGCCTGATTTCTTCGTCACGTCCAATCACAGGGTCGAGCTTGCCCTTGCGAGCCTCGTCCACAAGGTTGCGGGCATATTTTGAGAGTGCCTGATAGTTGTCGTCAGCGCTTTGGCTTTGTACCTTCTGACCCTGGCGCAACTCCTGGATTGCCTTTGTCATTTCCTGCTCGGTGCAACCGGCATCCTTGAGTATGCGGCTCACGGTGTTGTTGACCTGCAAGAGGGCAAGCAGTATTGGTTCCACTGAGACGAACTCGTCGCCCATCTTTTGGGAGTCTTCCACGGCCCTTTCCAGCACGCTGTTGGAGTCATTGGAAAAGTAAGGCTGACCACCCTCCACTTTAGGCAAGTGTTTCAGCTCCTGCTGTACGAGACTCTCTATTTGCATGGCATTGACGCCAAGTTTCTGGAAGACGAAGTTGGTCACGTCTCTCCCCTTTTGCAAGATTCCTTGCAAAAGGTGCACTGGCTCAATGGCCTGCTGGTGAGCCATCTGAGCTGTGTTCACCGCCTCTTGGATGGCCTCCTGAGCTTTGATTGTAAATTTGTCGAATGTCATATTTCTTCCTTTCTTTTATTTTCATGTTTGTGTTGCACAATCATTATATCAAAGGACATACCTAAACCTTGAATATGACAATATGTCATTAAAATGTATCATTTTGACAGTTTTCGTATGTATAATAGTTATGGTCATGTCAACTTTATGTCCGTAATTTTTGATTATTAATCAAATTGTGTTACCTTTGCCTTCATTAATTACCAAAAACTGAATAAGATGACAAAAGCTATCATTACTGTTGTAGGAAAAGACACGGTGGGAATCATTGCGCACATTTGTTCCTACCTTGCCGAGAGCAACATTAACATTCTTGACATTAACCAAACCATCGTTCATGGCTTTTTCAATATGATGATGATTGTCGATTTATCACAGAGCGGCAAGTCATTCGAGACGATAAGCTCAGAACTTGACGACGCTGGTAAGGAAAAAGGTGTGCAAGCCAAGATTCAGTTGGAAGCCATCTTTGATAAGATGTATAGAATCTGACACGGTGAAACCGTGCGAATGGTAATTCTTGAAAGATAAGTTATGAT
>DAINOS010000129.1:0-7778 GCA_036743855.1 Prevotella sp.
GGCAGCATAACCACTTGCACCTCATAGAGACGCTGTGCCTGTGGCACGCCATCCGGACGATAGTAATTGTTCTTGAGCAAATACTGGCGCGGCTGCGTGAAGTCGCCTGGCACACCGAGAGCGGGTGCTCCGTTGACAGGAGTCAGCGTCATGTCCGTGCCCTGGTAACTGTCGGGGATAAGGCTGATGACAAGCTGCTTGGGGTTGACATCGCCGATAACCTTCTCCGCGCGACCATTCTCGTCGCCATTCACGAGCGTGAACTTGTCGGAGCCAGTGTATTTGTTGAGGTCGAAGAGGAAGCCCTTGTTGGCTGTGGAATATGTCACCTTCGGCAACAGGTAGAATGTCACGACGTACACCTTGCCATCGGGAGCGGCAGCGTCATCACGTGTGCTGATGTTGTTTGTGCCGTTGGGTATGGTGACGGTCTCGCCATTGGCTACCGTTTGCTTCTCGCCATTCACGCTCACAGTGTAGTCGGAACCAGTCTTGTTGGTCCATTCCACGCTGCTTGGGCCCAGTGATGTCTGAGCTACGTATGACGTGTACTTGTCGTAGTTCTTGCCATACACGCAATCGGTGAAGAGGTAGCGTGAATACACAAGAGTTGTGTACAAGTCGACATCCGTGTAATACTCCTCAGGCGCGGGATCGCGCTCAATGCCCGACTGACAGCTCGTGACCATCATCGCGGAGAGCGCGAGCAACATTCCGACAGAGAAGTTATGTATTTTGCTTATGACTTTCATTTTCTTAATGTCTTAATTTTTATTGGTATCTGAAACCGTTCCATCCAGGGTTCTGCTGCAGCTGCTTGTACGACTTGAGCATGGTGTCAGAGAACGGTGAAAAATAGTAACGCGCATTGTCGAACTTACGCAGATATGGGCTATAGTCCATCGGTATGGTGCGGAAGGTCGGCGTCTCATAGTTCTTGCCGTCCGCGTTGGTCTCGCCCTTCTCAAGAGGCACGCCGTTCTCACCTGCTATGGTGCTGTGCTTGCCCACACGGAAGATCTGGATGCCGCGCGACACCTTGTTCAGCTCAGGAATCTCCTTCTTGCCCTCGGCCTCGCCCCAACGGAGCAGGTCGAAATAGCGGAAGCCAGGATTCTCAAACGCGAACTCCAAACGGCGCTCAACCTTGATCTCGTCATACACGCTCTGCTTGTCGGTAGCGCCATCGTATGCGCTCAAGCCGGCACGCTCGCGAATGCGGTTGACCTGCGTGATGGCCTCGCTTGTCTTGTCGAGGTTCACGGCAGCCTCGGCGAGGTTCAGCAGCACCTCAGCATAGCGAATGTTGAAATAGCATGTGGTGCGCTGGTTGGTCTTCAATGTGCCGTCGTCGTTGAACTGGTCGAAGTGAGAGTATTTGCGAGAGTAGTAACCCGTTATGGTCTGTGCCGAGCCAGAGCCTGTGGGATACGTTGAGATATTCTCAAGTGTGCGATAGCCAGTGTGAAGCGCGCTGTACTTCAACGTGCGCTCATCGTCCATCGTCGACTTGTCTATCCATGTCTGTATCTCGTAGATGGGGTTTGTGTTCGGGCCCATGAACGAGCCGTCGTATGTGACGGTAGCGTAGAAACGCTTGTCGCGATTCTGGAAAATCTTGCGATAGTCGTCGCCCGAGCCAGAGTATTCCTTGTCACCGTCGGCGTCGGTGGTCACCTTTATGTTCAGGTCTTTCGCCTGCTTGGTCTCCCACCAGTGCTTCCACTTGCCGTCGGCCTCATCCTTTTGCAGA
Source organism: Prevotella sp. (assembly GCA_036743855.1). Classification (GTDB taxonomy): domain Bacteria; phylum Bacteroidota; class Bacteroidia; order Bacteroidales; family Bacteroidaceae; genus Prevotella. The sequence goes on from DAINOS010000129.1 coordinate 1,754, forward strand.
TAGCAGTCCACGAGATCCTGTGTCGGGAACAAGCCTGTGCGGAAGCTCCAAGAGCGTGTCACCTTGTCGGTGTTGCCATAGTAGGATCCGTAAGGGCCGTTCTTGGCTGTGGGATTGAAACCGCCACGCTGGTTCTCCTTGAACATGACAGGCCAAATGGCCTCCACGCTCGTGTGGGCAGACTCTGACGTGAAGAGATCTGCGTAGTTAGGCTCAAGGTCATACTTGCCGAGCAAGTCCTTGGCGGCGTTGTAAGCAATCTCATAGTAATGCTGTGCTGACTTCTCAAACTTAAACAGTCCGGCAGCGTCGTCCGAGTACAAGCCCTTGGCAGACGCTGAAGCGGCGTCGGCGGCATAGAGCGCCACGCGCGACTTGAAAGCCTCAGCCACGTTCTTGTTGACCATGCCCACGTCTGGGGTACCGCTCATCTGGTCGAAATACTCCATCGACTTGTCAAGGTCGGCAAGGATGTTGTCGAACAGGGTCTCACGCTTGGCGCGCTCAAGATAGGTGTTCTCGCTGAGCGAGAGCGCGTGGTCAACGTAAGGCACCGTGCCCCAGAACTTCTCCATGTCAAAATAGACCCATGCGCGGAAGAAGTAGCACTCTGCGAGCAACTGGTTCTTCAGGCCTGCCTCAAGGGCATTGCTGCTGGCTATCTTCTCCATGCCCACGTGTATCTGGTACAGGTTCTGGTACGCGCCACTCCAAGGGCCGGTGCCACCAGTTGACTCGTCATACTGACGGTTGTTGTACGACAACTGGCGGTAAGTGGCCCAGTCGGTCTCGCAGTTGCCCTGGCAGTTGTCCGACCACTGCTCCGACGTGAAGTTGTCGCCCGATCCCGTGGCGTCGATGAAATAGAAATTGTTGACATACGAGCGCGCCAGCTGCGGATTCAGCCAGAAACGGCTCTCGTCAACCTTTGTCGTAGGCTCCACTCCCAGAGGGTCGCAGGAAGTCATCGCGGTGCCGAGTACCGCGGCGAACATTCCAGCCCACATATATTTTTTCATATTGAATTTGCTTTTCATTGCCGTTTGCTGTTAGAGAGTTAATACAACATTGAATGTGTATGTGCGCTGTGTCGGGTAGCTGCCGAGCGTACCGCCCGCGCCATAAATGTTGTGATAGGTCGTGATGAACTCAGGATCCTGCAGGTTCTTGTACGGGTAGTTGCCCTTGGTCCATGTGAAGGCGTTGGTCACGACGAAGCTCAAGTCGAGTCCCTTGATGTAGTCAACGTTCTTCAGCACGTAACGCTTCATGTCGTAGCGCAGGCTGATGTTCTTCAACTTGAGGTATGAGGAATCAAACTGCCACATGTCAAGATATGAGTAACCCCAAGCGCGATTGGAGTTAGACGGCAATGGGATGGCGGCATTGGTGTTGCCGTTGCTCGGCAGGTATGCGTTGCCGAAACCATACTGGCCATAGTTCCACAGGTAGTCTTGCTGCGAACGGAATGGCGATGTCATCGTGCCGGTCACGTCGGTTGCGCCCTGGAAGAACACCTCAACCTCGAATCCCTTGTAGGAGCCACCGAGAGTGAAGCCATACTGCGTGAGAGGCACGTTGCCCGGAGAGTTGGTCATGTAAAAGTCGTCGGCATAACCATCGCCGTTGAGGTCCACGAGTTTCACCGTACCGGGAGCGAAAGCGCGGTTGTAGGAAATCATGGAGTTGTAAATCTCCTCATACGACTTGTAGAGGCCGTTGGTCTTGAAGCCAAGGCCGTAGGTCGCGCCGGCAAACTCATAGCGCGTGCCCGCGGTGTCGAACGTCTTCGAGTACCAGTCGGTGCTCTTGTCGGTGTGCTTGGTCGTGACCTGATCCCAGTGAGAATAGGTAACACCCAATTTGTATCCGAACTCGCCGATGGTGTCTTGCCAGTTGAGCGAGACCTCCACACCGCCCTTCTTGTTGGTCACATAGGGTGCGTTGATTTGCGGGATGTTTGGCATTCCGAGGATGTCGGTGCGAATCATGTCGGTGGTCATGTCCATGATGTCACCCTTGTTGAGATAGAGGTATGTATCGACAGAACCGTTCAAGCGGCCCTTGAACATGCTGAAGTCGACACCAGCGCCCATCTGCTTGGAGCTTGACCATTGCAGGTCGTTGGCCACGTTGCTGATATACCAGCCCACGTTTGATGTCATGCCGCTGCCGAAAAGCACGCGGCTGCCGTTCTGCGTGTATTGTGTGAGATAGTCGAACGGGTTGCCGACCTCGTTGCCCACGAGACCGAAGCCGCCACGAAGCTTGAACTCGTTGACGATGGAGCGAGGAACGAACTTCTTGAACCATGACTCCTCAGCCATGTTCCAACCCAGGGAGAACGCGTGGAACAATCCCCAACGCTTGCCAGGGCTATAGCTCAGCGAGCCATTGTAGTTCATAGAGTACTGGAACATGTACTTGTTGGCGTAGTCGTAAGTCACACGGCCAATCCATGACGCCGAGCCCCAGTCGCTTGCCGAACCGCCGCTCGAAACCATCGTGGCGCCAATGTCCTCCTGCGGGGCGAGAGTGGTAGCGAAGCCTTTCTTGGTCTGGCTGCTCCAGTTCTCGTGGCGAATCTGGCTCTGGTAGTTGGCCATGACAGAGAACGTGTGCTTGCCGATGGTCTTCGAGTAGTCGAGCTGGAAGATACCCGTAGTCAGCTTGTAGTCGTACCAATATTGGTAGAGCTGCGCGTTCTCTGGATTGTATGTAGAGAATGTAGTGGAATAAGGGTTGTCGTAAACGTTCTCCTGGTCGTAAGTGAACTTCTTGTTCATGTTGTGCGTCGTGGTGTAGTTGACGCTGGCTGTGGCGGAGAGGCCCTTCACCCAAGGCAAGTTCCACTTCAAGGCGGCGTTCATCTGGAAACGCTTGACATCGGTGTTGTTGAAGCCGTTGTTCAGCAGAGACTCAGCTGAACCGTTGCGAGCGTTGCCCGTGGTCCACTGTGCGGGACGGTCTGGCATGTTTCTGCCATACATGACCGTGTTGAACACGTTTTCGCCGTTGCCAGGCTTCTTCTGGTCACTGATGTTGCCGTTGATGTTGAACGTGAACTTCAGGCTCTTGTCCTTCAAGAGGTAGGCGTCGGTGTTGAGCACGACGTTATACTGCTTGTAGTTGAACGTTTTGCTCAAGCCTTCCTGATCCATGTAGCCCACGGAAGAATAATACTTGATGCGGTCGCTACCACCACGCAGGCTCACGTTGGTCTGGTACATGGGTTGCGTGTGGTTGAACATTGTCCATGGATCGTAGGTCTGGTAGTAGTTCTCAATGTCGCCTCCCTGTGTCTTGTAGGGATCGAAAAGCTCATTGATATAGTCCAACGACCAGTTGACACCATACTCGTCGTTCACCATCTTGTGGATGTCCTCACGGCTGTAGCCCTTCTGGTTGAGGTAGCCCATGTAATATTTGGCCAGCTCGGTGTTGCTGTATCTTGGGGCCTCCTCGTAGTTGGCGAAGTAAAGCTCGTTGATGGTCTTGGCATAGTCGTAAGAGTTCATGACGTGCGGACGGTATGCCGGTGTCATGATGGTGAGCTTCTGGTTGAACGTTATCTCAGGAGCTCCGTCAGTACCACGCTTTGTCTGGATGACGACCACGCCGTTGGCGGCACGCGGACCGTAAACGGCAGTAGCGGCGGCATCCTTCAAGATAGACATGTTGGCGATGTCGTCAGGACGCAGACGGCTGAAGAAGTCCTCACCCTGGCTCTTGTCGAGCACCACGTCGTCGATAACGTAGAGCACGTCGCTGCCGCCACGCACCCAAATCTTGGTCTTCTCACCTGGCGCGCCGGAGCTCTGCTGTGTGAACACACCAGCCACACGGCCACCGAGTCCCTCGGCCATTGTCGTGAGAGGGAGCTTTTGCAGCGTACCCATGTTTACGACAGACGCCGAGGCTGTCATTGTCTTGGCTTTCTGCACGCCGCCGTAACCTGTCACCACGACCTCGCCGATGGTCTGCGAGTCGTCGGCCAGCGCCACTTTCACAGGAGTGCCGCTCCATACTATTGTCTGTGTGACCATGCCGATGCTCGAAACCTCGAGCGTGGCACCCTTCTTCACGCCTTTCAGCGTGAAGTTGCCGTTGATGTCGGTCGCAATGGCAGTCTGTGTCCCTTTGACGCGAACCACGGCGCCAATCACAGGCTCACCCGTAGCGTCGACAACAGTACCATTGCAGACGCCATCCTGCTGCTGCATTGCCACGGCATTATAAGCGTGAACCTGGGAAAAGTTACCTCCCCCGACTAACGCCGTGAAGGTAGCTCCCATAGCAACAAGCAGACTTAATGACTTGCTTGATTTTTGCATTGTAAATGGTTTATGAACTAAAAAAAATAAAAACTCTCCTTAATTATAGGTGCTAATATACACTGTCTATCCTGGGTTTAGCAGCCGCAAAGGTAATAAGATTTTTTAGTGTTTGTTACTGTTTTGTCAAATATTTTAGAAATTAGCTACACTTCCGCATTAAAAACGCATAAAAACACGGCAACGAAATTCATTTGGCATAACTATAGGCGAAGTCGCCCGTACCTGTAAGCCCCATCATAAAAGATGGCTCATTCATTCTGTCAGCTATTCCATGTTTATATTCCATACCATTCAATTCTTTGAATTTCAGGTACAAAGACACAAATTAATATTCTCGTTTCCTCAGTTGGCTTGTTTTTGTTTCCTCGATTGGCTAAATTTCACTTCCTTAGTTGGCTGTTTTTCACTTCCTTAGTTGGCTGTTTTTCACTTCCCAAGTTGGCTAAAGCATGATAACCTTATAAAACATGGTAGCAAATAAAAAAACGTAATTTTTAATGATTAGTAACTATATCAATGACAAATGATACCTCATTCTTTGAGAATGCTGGCGTTCACAATTTTCCCGTCAGAGGCAATACCCTCAATGCGGAATCTTAGATTTGCGGCTCCGCCATTGAAGAAAGTCAGTGAAGCCCTGCCGTTTTTCACCCGTACCGAAGGGTTCCAGTATATCGTATTCTGCCGTCTGCCTTCGCCCGACGGGTTGAAACGCGGGTTGTATACGGCAGAGGGCTTCTGATAACCGAGCGGCCTGACAAGCGACACGTTAGTCCTGTGCATAGGCTCATATTCACGATTGGTCGTAATGAGTATGGCGCACATGTCAAAGCCTACAGAACCGACACTGTTTACTCCAGGCAATCCGTTCACACCTGGCCCCTTTACGACATCAACCTGATAAACATCCTTCGCCCTTAACGACTGCATGAACGCCTGTATCATTGACCATGTGTCTATATTTGTTGCTCCGCTGTCATAGTTCGTGCCTACCATTGACCCGTCGACAAACAGATACACTTCCTTGCCGCGATACTTGAACCACTCACGGGAGCTATCGTACAGAAGACCCGATATGCCGGCACTATCAGCTCAACATATACATAGCGGCTTGCGTACGATGGCAGTCCAGTCGTGGCATCGGCAATATGGTAACGCACCCATATCGTGTCGCCACATGTATACTCGGAGCGGTCTGTCTGGGCATACAGCTTCTCCTGAGGAAAAGCCATCACCTGTCGCCACATGCGCGCGGCAAGCGTGTCGGGATGCACCGTATTGGCTGCCGGCACTGCCAACACCACAAAAACAATAACCACTATCAAGACAAGGGACTTCTTCATAAAATAGTGATTAATAGCTGAAACGGTATGACGAAAACAACAATATGTCATGGCAACATATATTAAATCAACATAGGTTATAGTATTAGCAAAATTAGACAATAAAAATAACAATGACGGCTAAAAAAGCGGAAAAATGATTGTGCAAGCAAATTTAACGGCAAAAGCGCGCCCTTCGGCTTCACGCTTGAATCGCGTCGGCTTCACGCTTGAATCGCGTCGGCTTCACGCTTGAATCGCATCGGCGTTACGCTTGAATCGCGATGGCTTTACGCTTGAATCGCGATGGCATTACTACCATATTTCTTTTTTTATCAGTAATTACAAAGTTTTTTTATACCTTTG
>DAINOS010000130.1:0-7734 GCA_036743855.1 Prevotella sp.
AGGCTTGTTAGGGACTTGCACCCATTAGAATAAGCTCATGCCGAGCATACAACAAGACAAGGGCTCAGTTGGAACTTCCAGCTGAGCCCTTTTTCAATTAGGGTATGAAAGCAAGCGTTGTCTTTCATGTCGTTATCTCGCCCAACGGTTGCCACCCCTCATGTCACGCCTCATCTTGATAGCCTCTGGAGAGTTGTTGTCAAACTCCCTTCTACCCTTGCCGAAGCTCGGACGGTCATCATCCCTGCGAGGCTTGTCGTCCCTGAAAAAGCCATTCATCTTGCCATTCTTGCCAAACCTTGGCCTGACCGGTTGATCAAGCCTCGGCCTGTCCGGTCTGCCAAAGTCGCGGCCTGGGCGAAGGGCCCTGTCAATTTTCTTGCCAAACCTTGGAGGCGGTGGAGGCGCGGGACGATCCCTGCGAGGATACTTGCAATAGATGTTGTGAACGTAAGCATTGTCGCGCCAGCCGATAGGACGATAGAAGTAGTGGCGGCTCTTGAACTTCCTCCACTGTTTGGCACTGAGCATTGCCCTTATCTGCTCGTTGCGATACCTCCAGCCCCAGGCGTCGATGTCGCGATAACTATTGATGCCACCGAGGTAAGTGAGGTTGAGGTTAAGGATATTGTTGCGCTGAACATTGGTCAGTCCAAGTTCCACGACCATCTTGTCGGTGATAAAACGAGCTTCGGCTGAAATGTCTGACAGTCTCTGGGCATTCATTGTGGTTGCCATCATCAATGTTGCCACGATTGCTAATAATGTGCGTTTCATGATCGTCAAGTTTTAATGGGTTATTACTCATTTTTCATCATTAGTCATCTTGCGTCGCTTGTCCTTTGGAAAAGCCTCCTTGACTTTTGATATTGCAAAGATAAGTAATTAAAAGTAATGTCACAGGGGGAAAAAACATATAGGGACATAGGATTTTCCCTATATGATAGAGGAGAAACCTCCGCCCCACCCCATCAGGCGATTAAGATGCCGTGCGCAGAAAAAGCGAAATCCTGCAAATCATTCGATTTGCAGGATTTCTTTTGGAGGGTGGGAGGAGGGACTCGAACCCACGACATTCAGAACCACAATCTGACGCTCTAACCAACTGAACTACACCCACCATGTTGATTATTTACTTCCTATCTGAAAGCGAGTGCAAAGGTACAACATCTTTTCGGTACCGCCAAATGTTTTGGCAACTTTTTTCAAGAAATTTTCTTCCCCTCTGAAAATCCATCGGCTTAACGCTTAAATCGAGTCGGCATTACGGTGATAAGACCACGCAACGCGATTCAAGCGTAAAGGCGTCGCGATTCAAGCGTAGAGCCGACGCGATTCAAGCGTAAAGGCAACGCGATTCAAGCGTGAAGCCGACGCGATTCAAGCGCAGAGCCGAACCGTAGTAAAAACGTCTTGATTTTCGGAATGCCAAGAGGGCGCTTTTACGAAAAGTTTGAGTAAATTTGCATCAGAAAGAAACCATTGAACATGAAAAGACTTTTGACGATACTTGGCCCGACAGCCTCGGGCAAGACCGACCTCGCGGCGCACGTGGCATACGAGACAGGGGGCGAGATAATCTCCGGAGACTCGCGACAGGTTTACCGTGGCATGGACATAGGCACGGGGAAAGACCTGGACGACTATGTGGTGAAAGGGAAGAAGATTCCGTATCATCTCATCGACATCTGCGAGGCAGGCACTAAATACAACCTCTTTCAATATCAAGAAGACTTCTTGAAGGCTTACCACGACATAGAAGAGCGTGGAGCGCAGCCCATACTATGCGGTGGAACGGGGCTCTACATCGAGAGCGTGCTAAAAGGCTACCACCTCTCGCCCGTGCCGCAAAACCCTGAACTGAGAAAGGCACTCGAAGGGAAAAGCCTGGGAGAGCTCAGCAACATGCTGGCTGAGCTGAAGAAGAAGACAGGAAGCGCCATGCACAACACCACGGACGTGGACTCGTGCCAACGCGCCATACGCGCCATCGAGATAGAGAAATACAACCTGGAGCACCCCACCAACAACCGTGACTTCCCAAAGATCGACAGCGTGATCGTGGGCGTGGACATAGACCGTGACGCGCGACGCAGGAAGATTACCGACAGGCTGAAGAAGCGACTCGACAACGGCATGGTGGAAGAGATACGCCGCATACTCGACAGCGGCGTGAAACCCGAGGACCTGATATACTATGGCCTGGAATATAAATATGTGACGGAATACGTCGTAGGCAAGCTGAGCTATGATGAGATGTTCAGGCAACTGGAAATAGCCATACATCAATTCGCCAAACGGCAGATGACATGGTTCAGGGGCATGGAGCGAAGGGGCGCCACCATACACTGGATAGACGCCTCGCTGCCAATGGACAAAAAGGTGGAGGAAGTGGTGAGGCTAATGTAACTTGTAGCGCACACAACATTAAAAAAAACATAAAAGCCCGAATTAGTTTGCATAATTCTTTGCGCATTAAGAAAAAAATGCTAAATTTGAATGCAATAATGGAAGCTATTAGAAAACAGTCTTCCTAAATCTGAAATACAAACCTTAAAATGCCTTTGTTACTATGAGTTATCTCAAATTTGAAAGGGCACAGATGATAAACCTTCAAGAATCCTTGCAAAAAGAGATTCTGAGAACTAACCGGTCAGGTGCTTACTCATGCTCAACGGTCGTAGACTGCAACACGAGAAAGTATCACGGCCTATTGGTCGTGCCAGTCCCCGAGCTTGACCAAGACAATCATGTGCTTCTGTCATCACTCGACTGCTCGGTCATACAACACGGCGCCGCGTTCAACCTTGGTATACACAAATATCATAGCGGTACATTCAGCCCAAACGGTCACAAATACATCATCGACTTCGACTGCGACAAGATACCGACAACGGTTTACAGGGTCGGTGGCGTGATACTGAAAAAGGAAGTGGTGTTCCAGCACTACGAGGATCGCGTGCTCATACGCTACACCCTCGTGGACGCCCACTCGGAGACGACATTGCAGTTTCAGCCGTTTCTCGCCTTCCGCAGCGTGAGGCAGTTCACGCACGAGAACTCACGGGCGAGCCGTGAATACGAGGAGGTGGGCAACGGAATACGCACGAGGATGTATGATGGCTATCCTTACCTGTACATGCAATTCTCGAAGAAGCCCAAGTTCGTGTTCGACCCTAACTGGTATCGCGACCTTGAATACCCGAAAGAGCAAGAACGTGGTTACTCCTCGACAGAAGACCTCTATGTGCCAGGCTATTTCTCCATACCTATAAAGAAAGGCGAGAGCATCGTCTTCGCCGCGTCGACGACAGAATCGAAGACGAGAGGCCTGAAAGCGTTGTTTGACAAGGAAGCCGACGAGCGCACTCCGCGCGACAACTTCATCCACTGCCTCATCAACGCGGCGCACCAATTCCACGTGCACGACAAGAATGGCAAACGATATATCCTCGCCGGATACCCGTGGTTCAAATGCCGCGCCAGAGACACGTTTATTTCCCTGCCAGGACTGGCCCTGTCGATAGACGAGGTGGACTATTTTGAGGACGCCATGGACACGGCCATCAAACAATTGTACCAATTCATGGAGGGAAAAGAGCAAACGGGCCTCATCACCGAGGTGGACCAACCAGACGTGCCCTTGTGGGCCATCAGGGCAATACAGCAATATTCCAACAAATTGGGCATGACGCTTTGCGCCAACAGGTATGGTAAGATAGTGCAAGACCTTATACGCTTTATCATAAGCAACAAGCACCCTTATCTTGTTCTCGACACCAACGGCTTGCTCAAGACCGATGGCAAGAAGAAGGCCATGACGTGGATGAACTCCACAGCAAACGGACTGCCCGTGGTGCCTCGCACGGGATACATCGTGGAGTTTAACGCCTTGTGGTACAACGACCTCGTGTTTGCCGAAGGCCTCGCCAAGGAGCTGGGTGACAATGCCGCCATCGACAGGCTGCATGAGCTCGCCGAGCGCTGCAAGGCATCGTTTGTGGACACTTTCGTAAACGAGTATGGCTATCTCTACGACTTCGTGGACGGCGACAAGCCCGACTGGAGCGTAAGGCCAAACATGATCTTCGCGGTGGCTCTCGACAACTCGCCGCTGACGATGCAACAGCAGAAAACGGTCTTCGACTACTGTACTCGCGAGCTGCTCACACCTAAGGGTCTGCGCTCGCTGTCGCCAAAGAGCGCGGGATACAACCCGATGTATGTTGGCGCGCAGACGCAACGCGACTACGCCTATCATCAAGGCACGGCATGGCCATGGCTTGAGGGATTCTACCTCAGTGCCTGCCTCAAGCTCTTCAAGCGCTCGCGCCTGAGCTTCATACGCCGCCAGATGGTGGGATTCGAGGACGAGATGTTCAACCACTGCGTGGGCACGCTGCCGGAACTCTTCGACGGCAATCCGCCATTCAGGGGCAGAGGGGCAATATCGTTCGCGGCTAACGTGGCTGGCATATTGCGCACGACAGAACTACTGGAGAATATCAATGAAAACAAATAGGAGGAGCGATATATGAAAGTTTTAATGTTTGGATGGGAGTATCCTCCTCATGTGTTTGGTGGACTCGCCACCGCTAATTTCGGTATCTCAGAAGGCTTGCACGCCCAGGGCGACGTGGAGATAACGCTTTGCCTGCCACGTCCTTTTGGCGACGAAGACCACACCTTCGCCCATATCGTGGCCATGAACTGCGTGCCTATCGTATATAAGGACGTTGACCGCGACTACGTGAAACAACGCATCGGCAACTTGATGTCGCCGGAAGAGTACTATCACTTCCGCGACCACATCTACGCCGACTTCAGCTATATGCACGTCAACGACTTGGGGTGCATGGAGTTTGCCGGAGGCTATCCTGGCAACCTGAACGAGGAAATAAACAACTACAGCATCATAGCCGGACAAGTGGCGCGTGCCGAGGAGTTTGACATCATACACGCCCACGACTGGCTCACCTACCCCGCCGGCATCTTCGCCAAGCAGATTAGCGGAAAGCCATTGTGCATACACGTTCACGCCACCGACTGGGATCGCTCTCGCGGACACGTCAACCCAACCGTTTACGGCATAGAGAAAGACGGCATGGACCACGCCGACTGCATAATGTGCGTGTCGGAACTCACGAGGCAGACCGTGATAAACCACTATCACCAAGACCCGAAGAAGGTGTTCACCGTGCACAACGCCGTGTATCCGTTGAGCGCGGAGAACCAGGCCATTCCCCGCCCCGACCATAAGGGCAAGGAGAAGATTGTCACGTTCCTGGGCCGCATCACGATGCAGAAGGGACCTGAGTATTTTGTGGAGGCTGCCAACATGGTGCTGCACCGCACAAACAACATACGCTTCTGCATGGCTGGATCGGGCGACATGATGGATGCCATGATTTACCTCGCGGCAGAGCGGGGCATAGCCGACAGGTTTCACTTCCCCGGATTCATGAGGGGCAAGCAGGTATACGAATGCCTCAAAGACTCCGACGTGTATGTCATGCCTTCGGTCAGTGAGCCTTTCGGCATCTCTCCACTTGAGGCCATGCAATGTGGCACGCCAACCATCATCTCAAAGACAAGCGGCTGTGGAGAAATACTGACAAACTGCATAAAGATAGACTACTGGGACATCAACGCCATGGCTGATGCCATATACAGCATTTGCCACAACGACGGACTGTTCAACTATCTACAACAGAAAGGACAGGAGGAAGTGGCGCAAATCACCTGGGAGAAAGTGGGACGATGGATAAGGGAGCTCTACATGAGAACCCTACATTGGATTTGAGCCGAGAGCAACAATAAAAAAACAAAAAGAAAAACCATAAACGACCATGAAAACTATTTGTTTATACTTCGAGATACACCAAATCGTACACTTGAAACGGTACCGCTTCTTCGACATTGGCACCGACCACTACTATTACGACGACTACGAGAACGAGCGCACCATCAGGGACATTGCCGAGCGATCATACATACCCGCCCTCAACACCATCGGCGAGATGATAAAGGAGAACGGAAAGTATTTCCGCGTGGCATTCTCGCTTTCTGGCGTTGGCATGGAGCAACTGGAACAATATGCGCCAGAGGTGCTCGACAAGCTCGTAGAGCTCAACAAGACTGGATGCGTGGAGTTTCTTGCCGAGCCTTACGCTCACGGATTGTCCGCGCTGAAAGACAGTGCGATGTTCGCGCTGAACGTGAAGCACCAGTGCGACAAGATGGTGGAGTATTTTGGCAAGCGCCCGACCGTGCTGCGCAACTCCTCACTCATATACAGCGATGACATTGGACTTCAAGCCAGCGAGATGGGCTTCAAGGGCATGCTGACAGAGGGCGCGAAGCACGTGCTCGGCTGGAAGTCGCCGCACTATGTCTACAATTGCGCGCTCGCGCCAAAGCTGAAGCTGCTGCTGCGCGACATAAACCTCAGCGATGACATCAGCCTGCGATTCAACAACAAGGATTGGGAAGGGTACCCACTCTTCGCCGACCAATACATATCAAAGATAGCGCAACTGCCCGAGCCAGAGAAGGTGATCAACATCTTCATGGAACTGTCGGCGTTGGGCATCGCACAGCCTCTGTCTTCCAACATACTGGAGTTCCTGCACGCGCTGCCGCGATTCGCCAAGCAGCAAGACATCACGTTCTCCACGCCATCGGAAGTCTGCGACAACTTCAACAGCGTGGGCGACCTCAACGTGCCAGACACGCTATCGTGGGTTGACGAGGAGCGCGACGTGAGCAGTTGGCTCGGCAACGACATGCAAAGGGAAGCTTTCAACAAGCTATACGGCATCGCCGACCGAGTGAGGATTGCCAACGACCCAATGATAAACCAAGACTACAACTACCTGCAAGCAAGCAACAACTTCAGGTTCATGTCCACCAAGCCTTCGCAAGTGGGAATAGACAGGGGCATTTACAGCAGCCCATTCGACGCTTTCACCAACTACATGAACATCCTTGGCGACTTCATCAACAGGGTCAACGCGCTGTACCCCACAGACATTGACAACGACCAGCTCAACTCACTCTTGACAACCATCAAGAATGAGGGCGACGAGATAGAGATGAAAAACAAGGAGATAGAAAGGCTCCAAGCCCGACTGGAGAAGTCGGAGGCTACCGTGACCAAGCTTCGCAATAAATACGAGACAAAAGAGATAGCCAAGACGCAGACCACAAGGAAGACCGCGAAAGCAAGCCAGACAAAGAAAAGCGAAACAAAAGAAGAAGCTCCAGCCAAAGAAGAAAATAAAGCTTGACAAGCGAAGTGTTTGACACCTGATAGAACCATTATAAAAGCGAATGAACGTTTCCCCCGCAATTTTTTATTGTGGGGGAAATATTTTATAAAAAGTTGTGTAATAAATTATGATGGGCATCGTTATTATGATATACAAATACAAAAATAACTGCCCATGATAAAACATCTACTTCTCGACAAGCAACCCTCGGAGTTGTCCTTATATGTCATACGTGAGTTCGCACGCCAATACAATGCCATGAAAAAGCAAGGGAACAACAGTTTATATACGTGCAACCTCACATTATCCTGAAAAATATGGAAAAGACACAAACAATAATCTCACCTTCTTTACTCTCGGCTGACTTCACCAACCTGAAATCGGACATCGACATGATTAATCGCAGCGAAGCCGACTGGCTCCACTGCGACGTAATGGACGGAGTATTCGTGCCCAACATCTC
>DAINOS010000131.1:0-7458 GCA_036743855.1 Prevotella sp.
ATTTAGAGGCGGTTATAATGCCTTCGATACCCAACAGGCGGGTTGAATCAATGGCAGCGTGAGACAAGAATTCACGTTGAGTGCAATGCTCATTCAAAGGCACATTATACATTGGGTCAAAATTGTTGCGATCGTTCTCGGCTTGCTCCGCCACTGTTGCCATGGTTCTAACGGCTTCCAATGGATATTTGCCCGATGCTGTCTCACCACTAAGCATCAACGCGTCTGTATTACTATAAATAGCATTGGCGATGTCTGTCACCTCGGCACGGGTAGGACGAGGATTGTTTATCATGGTATGCAGCATTTGCGTTGCCACAATCACGGGCTTATGACGCTCCACACACTTACGAATTATCATGCGCTGAATGCCAGGAATCCTCTCAACGGGGACTTCAATGCCCAAGTCGCCACGCGCCACCATAATTCCATAACTGGCATTGATTATCTCATCAATGTTGTCAACGCCTTCCTGATTTTCAATTTTAGAGATAATCTTGATGTCAGCATGACGCTCATCAAGGATTTTCTGTACGGCATGCACATCATCAGCCGACCTTACAAAACTGTGGGCTATGAAGTCAATGTCTTCATCAATGGCAAGATTAATATTTCGCTTGTCTTTTTCTGTCAGTGCCGGCAAATCAATATGCTCTCCCGGCACGTTAACACTCTTGTGAGCACCAAGCGTACCGTCATTTTGAACCTCGACATAAACAGCAGGTCCTTCTATGCCTATAACCTTCATGCCAATGGCACCGTCATCGAAGAGAATCATGTCACCTACCTTAACGTCTTTGGCAAAATCAGGGAAAGATACATTAATGATGTCATGGTTCGTATTCATCTCCGGACGACCGAAAATTCTTACCATGTCACCAGTTTTATACTCAATAGGCTCTTCAACATCAGTGGTCCTTACCTCTGGTCCTTTGGTATCAATAAGAATGCCTATGTGAGGAGAAACCGAACGTGTATTTCTAATGATATTGCGAATGCCTTCTGGTGTGGCATGGGCTGTATTCATCCTCACGACATTCATACCGGCATTGAAAAGACCACGTATGAACTCAACATCGCAACGGCGATCACTAATTGAGCAAACTATTTTCGTCTGTTTCATGAAACAATCTTTTATTTTACGCAAAGATAGGATATTTTTCCTATTCCCACAAATGATTCTTATGAAAAAGTAAACAAAATTCCAAAAGTCATGGCAAACGTGTTAATTTTACCCTCCAATAATCAGCAGTTAATGAAACTGGTATTTGAAATTTGCGCATATCACTCTTTCGTGGATGTTTACCAATACTGTCCAATGTGAGGAAATCACTTACAGATACCGTTGCTATTACGGTGGAGTCATCAATATCGTTGATTTCCTGTACATCTATTATAGGTGAATACTTCATTGCACGCAAAGAGTCCACGTCTTCTGAATCGACTTGCGAAGCAGCGAACCGCAACCACTTTATCGACTGCCTCGTGACACATTGCTCGGCATCCTTGAAACGCCAGTTGAAATAGGACGTAGCAAAAGAGTCAACCACAGTGCGTGGATCATTTTTTCCACCTTCACCACAACCTAAGATAATCAAAGTGAAAGACATCAATAGCAAGCAAATGCCAAAAGACTTTTTCATCTTATAAGAATCATATTCATGATCAAAATAAATAGGGGACAAGCTTAATGCTCATCCCCTACCCTATGACGTTTTAAGAATTATTCAAAAAACTAATTACTTGTTCTTCTCCATGTCAGCCTTGAGCTTAGCAAGCACGTCGAGATCGCCAAGAGAAGTACCTGCCTGTACATTGTTGATTACAGGTGCGTCGTTCTGCTTGCGAGCGTTGGTGTTTGCGTGACGATGTTGACGAGGCTCGTCGTGACCCTCCTCGAATGTACGGCTGTGAGAGAGGATGATACGGTGAGAATCCTTGTTGAACTCAATCACCTTGAATGGGAGTTCCTCACCGAGCTTAGCCTGTGAGCCATCCTGCTTTGTGAGGTGCTTAGGAGTTGCGAAGCCTTCGCCACCCTCGTCAAGAGTGATAACCGCACCCTTGTCCATCATCTCAGTAATCTTGCCGTTGTGAACAGTTCCTGGCTCATAAAGAGTCTCATACTTGTCCCAAGGATTCTCCTCAAGCTGCTTGTGGCCAAGGCTCAAGCGACGGTTCTCCTTGTCAATCTCCAGCACGACCACATCAATGTCTGCACCGATTGTAGTGAACTCTGAAGGATGCTTAACCTTCTTTGTCCAAGAGAGGTCTGAGATATGAATCAAGCCGTCAACACCCTCCTCCAGCTCTGTGAAGATACCGAAGTTAGTGAAGTTGCGAACCTTTGCCTTATGAACAGAACCAACAGGATACTTCTCTTCGATGTTCTCCCAAGGATCAGCCTTGAGCTGCTTCAAGCCGAGAGACATCTTGCGCTCCTGACGATCGAGAGACAGGATGACTGCCTCAACCTCATCACCGACATGCAGGAACTCCTGAGCTGAACGCAAGTGCTGGCTCCAAGACATCTCAGAGACATGGATAAGACCCTCAACGCCCGGCTGAATCTCAACGAATGCGCCATAGTCAGCGATAACGACAACCTTACCCTTAACGTGGTCACCCACCTTGAGGTTTGGATCGAGGCTATCCCATGGATGCGGAGTGAGCTGCTTCACACCGAGGGCGATACGCTTCTTCTCCTCGTCAAAGTCGAGGATAACGACCTTGATCTTCTGGTCAAGAGCGACAACTTCATGAGGATCGCTTACGCGGCCCCAAGAGAGGTCTGTGATATGAACGAGTCCGTCCACACCGCCGAGGTCGACGAACACACCGTAAGAGGTGATGTTCTTGACTGTGCCCTCGAGCACCTGCCCCTTCTCCAAGTGAGAGATAATTTCTTTCTTCTGTGCCTCCAACTCGGCCTCGATAAGAGCCTTGTGGGAAACAACGACATTGCGGAACTCCTGGTTGATTTTCACAACCTTGAACTCCATTGTCTTGCCTACGAACACGTCGTAGTCGCGTATTGGATGAACATCAATCTGTGATCCAGGCAGGAATGCCTCGATACCCAGCACGTCAACAATCATGCCACCCTTCGTGCGGCACTTGATATAACCCTGGATAACCTCGTTGTTCTCCATGGCCTTGTTGATGTCTTCCCAGCTCTTGGCAAGGCGTGCCTTCTTGTGAGAGAGAACCAACTGACCGTGCTTGTCCTCCTGGTCTTCAACGTAAACCTCTACCTTGTCGCCAACCTTAAGGTCTGGGTTGTAACGGAACTCTGAAGCAGGGATGATGCCATCGCTCTTGTAGCCGATGTTCACAACCACTTCCTTCTTGTCGATAGAGATGACCGTGCCTTCAACAACCTCGTGGTCCTGAATCTTGTTCAGAGTGGTGTCGTAGGCCTTTGCCTGGTCTTCCTTGCTCACGTTGGAGCTTGCGCCATTCTCAAACTCGTCCCAATTGAAGTCGTCTAATGGCTTTACGTTCTTGATGTCGTTTAAATCTGACATAAATAAATAATGTTTGTAAAATTAATAAAGTTAGACTTTATGTGAATTATTCGGGCACACATAAAGCATGCCTTAGCTAAATCGGCTGCAAAGTTACTGCTTTCAACCGCCTTATCATTGCATTATCCGCCATAATGTCAAATATTTAAGCATATTTAACTAAATATATGACATAAATAGCATGCCATTTGGCTAAACAATGCGTAAAGTCTGCTTACTTGAAATAATAAAGGAACTGTGCCTCGCCCTTCAACGCAGGCTTGCGCTGACCTTCTATCTCAATGGTAAAGTCTATGTAGGCTTTACAAATGCCTCTCAGGTTTTCAATATTAGCGAGTTTGGCTGTCATGCGAATACGGCTTCCCGTGATGACAGGCTGACCAAAACGCATTTTGTCCATGCCATAGTTGACCATCATCTTCAAGTTGTTGACCTCGACTATCTCATCCCACAAGTGTGGCAGCAAGGCAAGAGTCAAATAACCATGGGCAATGGTGCTCTTGTATGGGCTTTCCGCTTTTGCGCGTTCCACGTCAACATGAATCCATTGGTGGTCAAGGGTAGCGTCTGCAAAGGCGTTGATTCGATCCTGGTCTACTTTCAACCATTCTGATGTACCCAGAGGTTTGCCTAAATATGAGGCAAACTCATCGTAAGAATTAATTACTGTTTTCATATTTTATGTCCTATCTTTCTTTTGTCTGCAAAGTTATAAATTAATATCCTAATATCGTTCTTTCACTATTAACAATACTTCAGTCAATGAGAGCCTCGCTTCAACACTTTTCTCCAAATGAGTTCAAACACTATGGTTCCAACAATAGCCGTGACAATGCCCAAGAGCACGTCTATGACATAATGATGACCGGTGTATACAGCAGTAAACCAAATACCTACGCAAATGAACGCAAACAGACATGACGTGTACCACTTGCGATGACTCATGATGGAATAAAACGTGGTCACGAGCAGATACGACGCGTGCAAGCTCGGAACGGCCGCGAAGACATTGGCGTTCTTGCCATATATGCTGTGGAATATTGGAAGCCCTGTGAGCGCATCGAAGCGTCCAAGGCCAGCCACGTTGCCTGGCGTGTGAAGCACTGGCGTGAAACCATAGTTCATGGCATACCATGGCGGGGCTGCCGGATGCACGTAGTAGCCAATGAAACCAATTAGGTTGACCGTGAGAAAAGCCCACGCAAAACGTGTAGCCCACTCTTGATGGTTCGAGAAATAAAGATAAATGGTGAAAATGATTGGCACCGGCACCCAACAAAGGTAGAAGCAGCCTGCCAGGAAGTCGGCCACGGCGCAATGATGAATGGCAAACCACTCGCCAGGAATCATCTTTCCCGCAACCGTAGTTATGCCAAACAAGCTCTTCTCAGCCTCATAAAGTCCACGTACATCAATGGCATGGAACTCATAGTTTGGGTAAAAGTTGAAACTGCTATATATAAACCCGAACAGGAACCATGGCACCATGTAAAGCGCGAACTTTCTCGTCGGCTTTATGGCAACGAGCAATCCAAACACGACAGCTATCAACAAGCAATCCATCCTATCCCCGTGATATATTTGAAACTATTTTGTTTGTATTAGTCTTTGTCAGAGGATTTTATCGCCTTGTCTCTCGCGTTTAATTTACCATAGCAATATGCCACACGCCAGAAAGCAGTTATATTGGCAAGCACGGCGATAAGTATCATGCCACCGGCGAGCCACCAAAGCGAGCCGGAGACTCCTGTCAAGATAGCCGTAAACGCTGTTACCACGACGCGCTCAGGACGCTGCATGAATCCGACCTTACACTCAATGCCAAGGCCTTCAGCGCGCGCCCTGACATAGCTCACCATAACGCTGCCCACCATGGCGGCAAATGTCACGACACCCATCCAAAACCAGCCATCGTCCTCAAGAAACACAAGGACAATGCCGAAAAGCGAAACCAACTCGCTGTATCGGTCAAGTGTTGAGTCCCACATGGCACCAAAGGATGAGCTCATGTTGCCCATGCGGGCAAGCCTTCCGTCCATCATGTCGAAAAGACCAGACGCGATAATAATGAATCCACCCCAACCGACAATGGTCGACTGGCACAAAGCGTCATGCTGTTGCGAAGCCACGATAAAAAACACCGCCGCTATGATATTGCCGATAAATCCAACCGTAGTAACTACGTTTGGCGTGATACCAATCTTGATCATTCCCTTTATCAAAGGGTTGATGATCTTGTAAATCACCTGCTGAAGGAAATCTCTATACCACATAATCTACATATATTATATTATTCTTTTTTCCTAAATACCCAACCTCGTTGAAGAGGATAGTTGAAACAGAAAGCCACGCACAATGCCACCAAGCATTTCACTATGACGAAATAGCTCTTACCGCCAACAAGCCACGTCAGCAGATTAGTGCCTCCGCCGTTGAGCAACATGCTGCCAGACCAAACGCACAAATACCTTAAAGCCAAAGAGCCTCCACCTCGCCCTGTCTTGTTGAAAACATAGCGGATGTTTATGAAGTAGTTGGTCATGCCACCTGATGCCACACCAACTACATTGGCGTAAGCGTAAGGCAGCAAGCCTGTATAAGTAAGCACTATGGCCAAGCCAAAATCCACGCAACTCGCAACCAGCGAGCTTAGCTCGGCCTTGGTGAAAGTCCACAGCTCACGACGTATCTTTCCCATCAGGCGGCTAACATTTGTGCAACCTGCATTGCCACTACAAGTACGATCAAGGCATATATGCCGCCAAGTATATCATCGCCCATCACCCAAAAAGCACCTTCCTTGCGATCAAGTTTCTTGATGCCCAAAGGCTTCACAATGTCGAAAAAACGAAACAAGACAAGCGCCACCAAAGCCCACACCCAATCGCATGGACCAACGACCACGAGCGGTATCCAGACCCCAACCATTTCGTCTACCACTACACGCGAGGGGTCTTCGCCCCAATATGGTTGTAAACGTTTTGTTGCCCAAGTGCCAAGTATCGTGAACACAAACGCGAGCACCAGAGTGACGACAGACAACTGAAGAGCCGGAAGCCAAAGACCAAGAAAAAACCAAACAACCGTGGCGAAGACACTGCCTGCCGTACCTGGTCCCCATGGCCAAAAACCGCTGCCAAATCCCGTGCCTACAAGCATGGGCAAGAAGGGTGGACGTTGATCTATGATGTTGCCTTTATTGTTCATAACAAGGAGATAAGTGACTATGTTTTCGGACGTTTTAAGTCCTTATTATCCATTTTTATTGCAAAATTAATATAAAACTCAATTCTCTCAAAGAGTTTTAGTAAGTTTTTCCTGATTAATATATAACTTTGCACGAAAAATATTGATTCCGTTGCTATTCTCCCAATTAGTGTGTGGAAGATATTAAGGAAACTGATTGTAAAAACAGGACATTTATTTATTATGAGCAATAAACGTTTTGTCATGGCTCTGGTGATGTCATTTATCTGCATCGTAGGCGCAATGGCACAGAAAATTACCGGTCAAGTTGTGGACAAGGATGGCTATGCCATACCCTATGCCAGTATCACGTATCGTGGTCATCACATAGCCGTTTCGAGCGACATTGACGGCAAATTCTCCATAGAGAAGCATCCTGGATGGCCCATCACCGTCACAAGCGTGGGGTTCAAGAGCGCCACGGTGAAAGTTGACGCCAACTCTGACGACTTAGGTAAGATCGTGCTTAAGGACGACTCACGCTCGCTCGCCGAAGTTGTGGTTAAACAGAAGCGTGGACGCTACCGTCGCAAGGACAATCCTGCGGTGGAGCTCATGCGGAGGGTCATAGCGGCCAAGAAAAAGACTGACCTTAGTAATAGGCCTTATTACCAATATGATAAGTATCAGAAGATAACGTTGGCCTTGAACGACATCACCGACAAGCAACTCGAAGGAAAGTTCT
>DAINOS010000132.1:0-7456 GCA_036743855.1 Prevotella sp.
GCCTCGTTGCTCTCCATGAAGGCCACGCGCAAGGCAGGGGCGAGCTGGTCGGCGTTCTTCACCTTGCTCACGCCGAAGCTGGAACCGTCGGCAGCTGGCTTCACGAAGCATGGCATGCCCAGTCGCTTCTCGATGGCGGCAGGGTCGTAGTCCTCGTCGCGGCGAAGGAGAATGCTGTCGGCGACGTTCACGCCAAAGCCGCGCAAGTAGTTGTTGAGCACGAACTTGTCGAATGTCATGGCCTCCACCAATACGCCGGAAGTGGAGTAGGGCAGGTGAATAAGGTCGAAATAGCCCTGCATCATGCCGTTCTCGCCTGGCTGACCGTGTATGGTGATATAAGCGTAGTCGAACACCACGGCCTTGCCGTCCTCGCCGATGAACGAGAAGTCGCTCTTGTCGATGGGAGCCACGTTGCCATTGTCGAAACTGACATGCCAGTTGGTACCCTTGATGTCAACCAAGTAGATATTATAACGCTCCTTGTCGAAAAAGGAGTAAAGTCCCTGTGCCGAGCGCAGCGAAACGTCGTGCTCTGATGAATCGCCACCACAGACGATGGCAATGTTTCTTTTTAAATTTTCCATTTGCTGTTAATATACTTTCTCCATTTATCTATCAATGCCTCAAAATCATCGGGCCACTGCGAGTCGAAGTCCATCTCCTTGCCCGTGCGTGGATGTACGAACCCGAGGGTCTTGGCGTGCAGCGCCTGCCTTGGACATAGTTCGAAACAGTTGTGTATGAAAGCCTTGTATGAGGAGCTGCGTTGTCCCCATAGAATCTCCATGCCGCCATACCTCTCGTCGCCAAACAGCGGATGCCCTATCTCCTTCATGTGGGCGCGTATCTGGTGGGTTCGACCCGTCTCCAGCACGCATTCCACGAGCGTGGTGTAGCCGAAGCGTTCCAATACTCGCCAATGTGTCACGGCGGGCTTGCCTATGCCCGAGTCGGGCGCGAACACTTTCATGCGCAACCTGTCCTTTGGGTCACGGGCTATGTTGCCCTCTATCCGCCCTGAGTCTTCCTGAAGGTTTCCCCACACGAGGGCGTTGTAGGCGCGGTGCGTGGTTTTGTGGAAAAACTGCTTTCCGAGCGATGTCTTCGCGTCGGCTGTCTTCGCCACCACGAGCAGTCCGCTCGTGTCCTTGTCTATGCGGTGCACAAGCCCCACGGCAGGGTCGTTGGCGTTGAATGTCTTCAAGTCGCGCAGGTGCCACGCCACGGCGTTGATGAGCGTGCCGTTGAAGTTGCCCGCCCCAGGGTGTACCACCATTCCCGCGGGCTTGTTCACCACGAGCACGTCGTCGTCCTCGTAAACTATGTCGAGCGGGATGTCCTCCGCCTGGATGGTGGAGTCGTGCCTTGGGTGGTCGAGCATGAGCGTGATGACATCCTCGGGCCGCACCTTGTAGTTGCTCTTCACGGGCTTCCCGTTCACCTGGATGCATCCCGCGCTGGCTGCCGTCTGTATGCGATTGCGCGAGGAGTGCTGCATGTGCTCGGCGAGAAACTTGTCTATCCTCACGGGTTGCTGCCCCGCGTCCACCGTCATGCGCCAGTGCTCATACTGCCCTGGCTCATCCTGCGTGGTGTCGTCTTGCAATTCCTCTATGTCGTCTATTATTATATCATCGGTCATTGTTCTCGTCCTTGATGTTTATTCCACGGGCGTGAAAGGATCCTTCTCTGGTTCCTCTTTCTTCTTGGCGTGTTCCTCTTCCTCGGGTGCGCTCACCTCCTGGAATCCGTCCACGTCGCCCTCGCCGTTGTCGGGCGAGTTGAGCTCCGGGTCCACGTAGTCCACTGAGTCGCTCTCGTTTCGCATGCCGTTGCCGGCCTGTATCACGAGCCGCGCGTCCACGGGTATGCGGTCGCCATAAGCCACGTGCCTGCCGTTGACAAGTATGCCGTAGACCCAGTCTTTCTCTCCTGGCACGAACTGTGGGGGGCTGAGCTTGAATCCCATGGCCGTGAGCTTGGCCATTGCCTCGCGCAGCGAGCAGTTGTCTATCACGTCGGGCAGCGCTATCGTGGGCGTGTGGGTGGCGTTGATGGTGACAAACACCGTGCGCCCGGGCTTCACGCGCTCTCCAGGTGCGGGATATTGCTCAAGTATGCATCCTGGCGGCAGCGTCTTGATGTAGCCGGTGTCGCTCACCTCAATGTTGAGGCCGAGCTGCGAGAGCACTTCCTCGGAGTTCTCAAAAGTCTTGTGGGTAAGGTTGGGGATGGTGACAGCTTCGCCGTGGTGGGTGTAGATGTCAACGGCAAACTTGAATCCAACGGCAAGGGCCACGATGACCATCGCCATCGCCATGAGGTTGCCCCAAAGCATCTTGCTCTTGAATTTGCCTATAAACTCTTTAATCGACATCGGTTGCTATTTTCCATAGTGTGAGCCGCGGTACGGCCTATCTTATGCAAAGGTAAATAAAAAGGCTGGAAAGCAAAAGAAAATGCGTTTTTTTCTCTCTTTCAAGGCATCATGTTTCCCATGAGTCGCCACTCAACGCAAAAGGCAGGCAAGGATATACCTTTGCCTGCCTTTTGCTGCGTGCTGACGTTGTGAGAAAGCTTACTTTCCGTGGTTCTCATCAGAAACAGTGAGCTTCTTGCGGCCACGAGCACGACGAGAAGCCAAAACGCGACGGCCGTTCTTGGTGGCCATACGCTCACGGAAGCCATGCTTGTTCACACGGCGGCGGTTGTGAGGCTGAAATGTTCTTTTCATCTTTTATTCGTAATTTAATTGTTATCTTTTGTTGCTTCAAGGGCAAATTAAACCCTTTCGGGGTGCAAAATTACTTATAAAATTCGAATTGACAAAGAATTATATCATTTTTCGATGTTTTTTTCTGATTTCTTAGTAACTTTGCACTCGCTTTCAACGCATAATAATATAGTAAACATACAATTACCATGATTAATTCACAGGAAATCAAGAAAGGCACTTGCATCCGCATGGATGGTGGCATTTGGAAGTGCATCTGGTTTGAGCACCGTAAACCCGGTAAGGGCAATACCGTTATGAACACTAAGCTGAAGAATGTTGCCGATGGCCGTGTGCTGGATCGCACGTTCCAGGTTGGTTTCAAGCTCGACGACGTTCGCGTGGAGCATCGTCCATATCAGTATCTTTACGAGGATCCCACAGGCTGCATCTTCATGAACCAGGAGACTTTTGAGCAGTTCCCTATCAGCCGCGACCTCATCACTGGCGGTGAGTTCATGAAGGAAGGCGATGTCGTTGACGTGCAGCTCTCTGCCGACGACGGTGCCATTCTCTCTGCCGAGATGCCTCCTAAGACCAATCTCGTGGTGGCTCATTCTGAGCCGGGCGTGAAGGGCAACACTGCCACAAACGCCACTAAGCCCGCCACATTGGAGACAGGTGCCGAGATTCGCGTGCCTCTCTTCATCAACGAGGGTGACCTCATCACTGTCAACACCGAGGATGGCAGCTATGTTGGTCGCGTGACTGAGAAGAAGTAATATATAGTCACATCTCATTATATTTAATATTGAAACCGTCCGCAGCCACAGTGACCATGTGATTGCGGACGGTTTTTTTATACATAAATGACAATGAAATACAGCATTATCGTTCCCGTTTACAATCGTCCCGACGAGGTGGACGAGCTATTGGACAGTCTGACGCGACAGACCTGTAAAGACTTTGAGGTGATAATCGTGGAGGATGGCTCCGCCACCCCTTGCAAGCAGGTCTGTGACAAATACACTGGCCAATTGGCAATAAAGTATTTCATGAAGCCTAACAGCGGCCCTGGCCAGAGCCGCAACTATGGCGTGGAGCGCGCCTCGGGCGACTACGTGCTCATCCTCGATTCTGATGTCGTGGTGCCTGAGGGTTATCTCCAGGCAGTGGACGAGGAGTTGCGGCGGAAGCCGTGCGATGCCTTTGGCGGACCGGACCGTGCAGCCGACTCGTTCACGCCGACCCAAAAGGCCATATCCTATTCCATGACGAGCTTCTTCACCACGGGCGGCATACGCGGCGGCAAGAAAAAGCTCGACAAGTTTTATCCGCGCTCGTTCAACATGGGTGTGCGTCGCGACGTATACAACAAGCTGGGTGGCTTCTCCAAGATGCGCTTCGGCGAGGACATCGATTTCTCCATACGCATCTTCAAGGCAGGGTGCCGCTGTCGCCTCTTCCCCGGCGCGTGGGTCTACCACAAGCGTCGCACCGACTTCCGCAAGTTTTGGCGGCAAGTGTTCAACAGCGGCATAGCGCGCATCAACCTTTACAAGAAATATCCCGAGAGCCTGAAGCTCGTCCACCTCATGCCCATGGTGTTCACGGTGGGCGTGCTCTTCCTCCTTGTCCTCTTCGTGGTTAGTGTCATCGCTGGTCAAGCCTGCTGCCAATCGCGTGGCTACACGGTCAGCATCGTGGCCCTGCTGCCACTCGTGCTCTATTCTGCTCTCATTTGCGTCGACTCCAGCCTTCGCAACCACAGCGTCCGCATAGGTCTGCTGTCTATTCGTGCCGCGTTCACGCAGCTGATGGGCTATGGTTGCGGCTTCATCAAGGCATGGTGGCAACGGTGCGTGCAAGGCAAGGGCGAGTTTGAGGCATACAAGAAGAACTTTTATAAATAGTGTGAATCCCGATTCAAGATTATAGACATTGGAAAAGATTAGGGCAGGTCGCAACAAGACATTGACCATTTCAGACAGCGAGATGCCTGATTTGGAAAAAAGCATATTGCACGTGGATGACATCCAGGCATCGTTTCCGGATGACTCCATCGTAAACGCTGACCTTTACGACTGTCTGGATCTTATTCCCGATAATCGGTTCAGCCTGATTATCGTTGACCCTCCTTATAATTTGGACAAGGATTTTCATGGGCATAAGTTCTCGTCAATGTCGGATAATGATTATGAGGATTATCTCCGCAGTTGGTTTTACAAACTTTGTGACAAGCTCACCCCAAACGGTACGCTCTACATGTGCGGCGACTGGAAATGCTCGTCTTCGATGCAGAGGGTCATGGAAGAGCGCCTCACCATAATCAACCGCATAACATGGCAGCGCGAGAAGGGCAGGGGAGCTAAGGCTAACTGGAAGAACGCGATGGAGGACATTTGGTTCGCGGTTAAGAATCCCAATGATTACTATTTCGACGTGGAGGCCGTCAAGATGAAACGAAAGGTCAGGGCCCCTTACAGGGTCAACGGCAAACCGAAGGATTGGGAGGAAACGGATTCGGGGAATTTCCGCATTACTTATCCATCTAATTTTTGGGACGACATAAGCGTTCCTTTTTGGTCGATGCCGGAAAACACCGACCATCCCACGCAGAAGCCAGAGAAGCTCATCGCTAAATTGATGCTTGCCTCCTCAAAACCAGGAGACAGGATTCTTGACCCGTTTCTTGGGAGCGGCACCACTGCCGTGGTCGCGAGCAAGTTGGGCAGGAAATATTGTGGAATAGAAATCAGCCGCGAATACTGCCTGTGGGCGGCCAAGAGGTTGCGTAACGCCGCTTATGACCGAACCATCCAAGGCTATTCGGATGGCGTGTTTTGGGAACGCAACTCCCTGGTGGAACAGAAGAAAGAACTTGGTACCAAAAAAATACCGCACCGTGGTACGCGCAGTACCACGGTGCGGTAGTCTTAGTACCAAGGCGTGGTATTCACAATACCACGGTGCGGTAGTCTTAGTACCACGGTTTGGTATTCACAGTACCACGCCGTGGTACCGTTTTTTTTGCGCCGCGCCTTTGTAGCCGTGCCAGTATCATTAGTGCCTCACGAGCTTGTCGATGTCTATCGACAAGCCAGCCATGAGGTTGATGCCATCGGTGAGAGGCGCGTTGAGATAATAATATTTCGGCTTATAGTTGAGCAGGTTGTCAACGGTGAGGTTCAGTTTGACAGCCTTGCCTATGCGGTTGCATATCATGAGTTTCCACAGGGTGTAGGCAGGATAGCTCACGTTTGCCACGCCTTGGGCGATGTCGTAATAGTTGACATACTCCACGTTGTCCACGCCCGACATCACCTTGCCGTCCACGATGATGTCCACGCCATAACTGTTGCAGAAGCTGTGCTCCCAGTCGGCGTGCACGTTCAGCGCGTGCTTGCGGGCTGGAATGTACTCGTTGTTGGCGGTGTTGCCATCCTTGTCTTTGGGCATGTTCTCGTTGGTGAAGGCGTATGCCACGCTTGCCGAGAGCCCGTTTCTCCAATGTCCCTTTGCCGAAGCCTCAATCCCGTTTACCGAGTAGGTGTCAAGGTTCACGTAGGGGAGCGTCGGCGTGCGGTCGGTCTTGTTGGCATAGTATGGTATGCCCGACGCTATCTTGTCTTTCACGTGGTTGTGGTATCCGTCGAGCAGGAACTCGTAGTTTCGCCAGTGATATTCGAGCGACAGGTTGAAGTTGTCGCTGTATTCCGGCTTGAGGTTCGGGTTGCCCTGTATTATCCATATCCCGGCGGCGTCGTATTGGTAATACTTTTCCTTCAACGACGGGGCCTTGAACCCCATGCCATACCCGAAGCGCACGTTGAGCCCCTTCATCGGCGTGTGGCGTATGCTGAGCTTCGGCGTGAGCCTTTGCAGCGACGAGCCGTCTGAGAAATAGTCGTAGCGCAAGGCGGCCACGACCTCCCAAATGTCGTTTATCTCGCCGTCGTATTGCGCGAAGGCGTCGAAGCAGTCTTGGTGGTGCGTGCCGTCGGCGAGGCGGTTGTTTCTCAGGAAGTCGTGCATGTAGTCGGATCCCACGGTGAGGATGTTGCCCTTGTCGAAGGCGTGGTTGTAGAGCATGCGGAACGCGTTTTGCACGTTGGAGTAGTAGCGTATGTCGAGCTTGCTGATGCTCTGGAAGTTTGACTTGTCGTATTGGTCGAAGTCGTAGCTGCCGTATATGTGGTCATCGCCCGTCACGCGCCAGTCGGCCTTGACGCCGCCGTTGTAGTCGCGGTATCTCTCGGGTGTGTCCACGGAGCGCTTGGTCTGCCTGAAGAAGTAGCCGGCGTGTCCTTTTATGTTCACGTCCTTCGTGGGGCGGAAGGCGAGCTGCTCCTTGAAGTTGTATGTGTTGTCACCGTAGATGGTGGAGAAGACCCTCGTCACGGGGTCGCTGGCGCTGTGCACCTCGTAGTTGGCGCTGCTGTTGCGGCTCATGTCGAAGCTGTTGGCCCATTTGCCGTTGCCTTGCATCCACGTCAGTCCGTATCGCTGGCTGTCGTGCTTTCCCACTCGCGCGTTGACGTTGAGCTTGAATGGCTTGTCGTTGCTCTTGGTTATGATGTTTATCACGCCCCCGTTGGCGTTGCTGCCGTAGAGCGCCGACACTGGGCCTTTCACTATCTCTATGTGGTCCACGTTGCTGAGGGTGAGGCGGTCGAAGTCAACGTCGTCCATCGTCTCACCCGCGAGCCTCTCGCCATCCACGAGGATGAGCATGCTCTG
>DAINOS010000133.1:0-7066 GCA_036743855.1 Prevotella sp.
GGAAAGAAATACAACTCGCAAGCAGTGATTGCCAACGCGTGGCACCACCGCTCCGACGCGCTCTCGTCCATCGGGACCGCCCTCGGCACGGGCCTGGCCATACTCTTGGGCGCGAAGTGGACGGTGCTCGACCCGCTGACCGCCGTGGCCGTGAGCGGCTTCATCGTGTGGGAGGCGATAAAGCTCATCAAGCAGTCGTCGAGCGAACTGCTGGAAGCGAGCCTGCCAGAAGACGTGGAAAAGCAGATTGTGGACATCGCCCTCAGGAGCAAGGGCATATACGAGGTGCACAACCTCCGCACGCGCCGCATAGGAAACAACTTCGCCATAGAAATGCACATCAGGATGCCCGGAGAGACCAACCTGTATGAGGCCCATGAGCGCGCCACGAAAGTGGAAGACGACATCAAGCGGAAGTTCGGGCAAGAGACTCACGTCATCATACACCTGGAGCCGCTCAAAGAGAATGGCAAGTACGTAAATCCTGACGAAAGGAAGTGAGCGGCACTCTTTTTTCATGATTTATGCCACTGATTTATGCTCATTATCCTAAAAAGCAGTAACTTTGCATGAAAGTAAGAAACACAAATGTTTATGAAGCTGAACAGTAAGCGCCGGTGGCACTGCATCAAAGGACAGGAGCCTACCGAGCTGGATAAAAAGATTATGGCATTCGAGTCGAAAGGCAAACTCGTGCCAACACGCGACATGATTCGCACGCCAGAGCAAATCGAGGGCATACGCATAGCCGGAAAGCTCAACACGGGTTGCCTTGACGCAGTAGAGGCGATGATAGGGCCTGGCATAAGCACGCAAGACATCGACGACGTGGTGATGAAATATTGCAAGGATCACGATTGCAACCCGTCGTGCCTTAACTATGAGGGCTTCCCCAAGGCCGTGTGCACCAGCATCAACGAGGTGGTGTGCCACGGCATCCCGAAGAAGGAAGACGTGTTGGAGCCTGGCGACATAGTGAACGTGGACATGACACTCGACTACAATGGCTATTTCGGCGACGCGTCGCGCATGTTCATCATCGGCGGCAAGACCACTCCGGAGAAAGAACAACTCGTGAGGGTCACAAAGGAATGCCTTGACCTTGGCGCAGAGGCCGCCAAGCCATGGGGATTCTTGGGTGACATAGGCCACGCCATACAGAAACACGCCGAGAAATACGGCTACGGCGTGGTGCGCGACCTTTGCGGCCACGGCGTGGGACTCGCCATGCACGAGGAGCCGGAAGTGCTGCACTATGGGCACAAGGGCACGGGAATGCTGCTGGTGCCAGGAATGACGTTCACCATCGAGCCAATGATAAACATGGGCACATGGAAAGTGTTTATCGACGCTGACGACCCTTACGGCTGGGAGGTAATATCAGCCGACGAACAGCCATCGGCACAGTGGGAACACACGTTCCTCATGACCGAGCACGGCGTGGAAATCCTTTCTTATTAAAACAATACAGAGCAAGAGCCTTATGCAAGACATATATATATTAGGTATAGAGAGCAGCTGCGACGACACATCGGCTGCAGTGCTGCGCAATGGCGTGCTGTTGAGCAATGTCACAGCCTCGCAGGAGGTGCACCGTGCCTACGGCGGCGTGGTGCCTGAGCTCGCGAGTCGCGCCCACCAGCAGAACGTGGTGCCAGTAGTGGACCAAGCCATAAAGCGTGCAGGCATCACGAAGGAGCAACTTTCAGCCGTGGCCTTCACACGCGGTCCTGGATTGATGGGCTCGTTGCTTGTCGGCGTGAGCTTCGCCAAGGGTTTCGCCCGCAGCCTCGGCATACCATTGATAGACGTAAACCATTTGCAAGGTCACGTCATGGCGCATTTCATCAAGGAAAGCGATGACGACAACCATATGCCTCCCCTGCCCTTCATTTGCCTGCTCGTATCGGGCGGCAACTCACAGATAGTGAAGGTCAACGCTTACAACGACATGGAGGTGCTCGGCCAGACCATCGACGACGCGGCTGGCGAGGCCATAGACAAATGCTCAAAGGTGATGGGGCTAGGCTATCCAGGAGGACCTATAATCGACAAGCTCGCACGCAAGGGCAACCCACTCGCCTATAAGTTCTCTGAGCCTAACATTCCCGGATACGACTATTCGTTCTCCGGACTCAAGACATCGTTCCTCTACAACCTGCGCAAGTGGGTGGCAGACGATCCTGACTTCGTAGAGCACCACAAGGAAGACCTTGCGGCGAGCCTGGAGCACACCATCGTGGACATCCTGATGAAGAAACTGCGCCTGGCCGTGAAGACAACAGGCATCAAGCACGTGGCCGTGGCCGGTGGCGTGTCGGCAAACAACGGTCTGCGCAACTCCTTCCGCGAGCATGCCGCGAAATACGGCTGGACAATTTACATACCAAAGTTCAGCTATACCACCGACAACGCGGCCATGATAGGCATCGTGGGCTACTACAAGTATCTCGACAAGGATTTCTGCTCAATAGACGCCCCCGCATTCTCAAAAGTAACATTCAAGTAGAACATAAACCATTTTTCACATGGAGTTAGAAACCAAAGTGTTGAGCCAACAAATACAGGAGGCTCTATACAATAACAACAAGACCCTTGGCACGGCGGAGAGCTGCACGGGAGGTGGCATCGCCGAAGCCATTGTCGCCGTACCTGGCGCGTCACAATACTTCAAGGGAGGCATCGTGAGCTATACCAACGAGATAAAGGAGAAGCTCCTTGGAGTGTCTCACGAGGTGCTGGAAGAGCAAACAGCCGTATGCGAGGAAGTGGCAAAGGAAATGGTCGTGGGTGCCTGCAACACCCTCGGCGTCGACTTCGCCTTATCAGCCACAGGCGTGGCAGGCCCCACAGGAGGCACGCCGGAGATTCCAATCGGGACGATTTGGCTTGGCTACGGCTCTAAGGACGACGTGCGCACGTTCTGTCTCACAGAGGACTACGGACGTGGCGTGAACATCAACATCGCGGTAAAAAAAGCCTTGAGCCTGTTCATTGAATACCTCAACGAGCTCGACAAACAGTAAAAAAACTTAAATACGAACATTTTATCCCACTTTGCTTTGCTATTTTGGAGATATTTTGTAATTTTGCACTCTGTTTGGAATAAGTAGTTAAAATCGCATCAAAAACAAAGAATAGCAATGTCTAAGATTTGTCAGATA
Organism: Prevotella sp.; assembly: GCA_036743855.1. Classification (GTDB taxonomy): domain Bacteria; phylum Bacteroidota; class Bacteroidia; order Bacteroidales; family Bacteroidaceae; genus Prevotella. The sequence continues at coordinate 3,165 of DAINOS010000133.1, forward strand.
ACAGGCAAGAAGGCACAGATTGGTTGCAATGTGTCTCACTCAAAGCACCGCACAAAGCGCAGCTTTGACGTAAACCTCTTCAGCAAGAAGTTCTTCTATGTAGAGGAGAATTGCTGGATTTCCTTGAAGGTCAGCGCCGCTGGTCTTCGTCTTATCAACAAAGTCGGTCTTGACGCAGCTCTGAAGCAAGCCGTTGCAAAGGGCTATTGCGACTGGAAAGACATTAAAGTAATAGGAGACTAATAACGATGGCAAAGAAATCAAAGGGCAACAGAGTACAGGTGATTCTCGAGTGCACAGAGATGAAGAACTCGGGCAAGCCTGGAACAAGCCGCTACGTTACGACAAAGAATCGTAAGAACACTCCTGAGCGTCTCGAGCTCATGAAGTACAACCCCATCCTTAAAAAGATGACTCTCCACAAGGAGATTAAGTAATCTCGACTTTTAAGTCATTAATAATATAATAACTAACAGACTATGGCAAAGAAAGCTGTCGCTACCCTTCACGAAGGTAGCACTGATGGTCGCGCATATTCAAAGGTCATCAAGATGGTGAAGAGCCCTAAGACCGGTGCTTACGTCTTCGACGAGCAGATGGTTCCTAACGAGGCTGTGAAAGACTTTTTCAAATAAACTTTATTTGTAGAAAATATAAAGGGACGGTACATCGTGTATGTGCCGTCCTTTTGTGTTTTCGTATATTGCAGGAGATTCACTGAAACACGCGTGTTATGAAAGCTCGCAGGCAACGTCGCCACGTGAGCCATTCATGGCCAGTGCCTTGCGATGTAAAGCGGTCATAATGTATGCCAGCCTCATCAAGGGTCTTCGTGAGTTTAGGGACACCAATGCTCTCTTCCGTACCACAACCAATGAAGAAGTAGTTGAGCGACGCGTTGACCTTGTCTTTGTCTTTTAGCACTCCGCCATAGTTCTTATCCGCATCAAGTCCATACACGGCTCCACTGAAAAGGCCGAGCCACGCAAACTTGTCAAGATGCGGAAACACTATGTCCACAGCCTGATGACCTCCCCACGACAGTCCTGCCATGGCCCTTGACTCACGGTCTGTCCTTGTCCGGAACGTCTTGTCAATCATAGGTATGAGGTCGTTGAGCATGACTGGATAAAACGACGCGCCATAGGTGCTCTCTTCAACCTTTCGGCTTACGCCTTCCTGAATGGGACGGTTGATGTCGCCACTTTCCATCACTACTATCATTGGCACGGCCTTGCCCGCGGCTATCATGTTGTCCATGATGTTCTGCATACGTCCCTGCTTGGTCCAACCTCGCTCATCCTCACCCATCCCATGTTGTAGATACAGCACAGGGTAGCGTTTTGCCGTTTCAGTCTCGTATTCCGCTGGAGTGTAAACCACTGCCTCACGCCAAGCCCGCGACGAGGCGGAATAATACGTCACACGACGCACTTGGCCGTGACTCACATCAAGATGCGGACGATAATAGTCTCCATCCTTGCCCTCCGGCACTTCCAACCCACTGGCAAGTCGGCTATAGCCAAAGAAAGTCTCCGTGCCAGGATCCGTCACCTTGACACCGTCTATGTCAAGGAAATAGTAATGGAAACCCACCGCAAGAGGATCGGTGGTCACGCTCCAACTACCATCCGCATTGCGTGTCATGGTATAAGTCTTTCCTGCCACCTCAGCTTTCACGTCTGTGGCCTTTGGCGCGTCAACCCTTATGATTGCCCTGCGCTGGCTGTCTATCATGGGATATTGTGAGGAAGGCACATTCCATTCTGAACGTACTTGCGAAAACCCAGTGGCTGAAAATGCAATATTACATACTAACATAGATATGGCTAATTTTTTGTTTATTGTTCTCATACATTAGTTAGGTTTATGTTGTATTGGCCTCAAAATTAGACAATTATTCTTTTCCTTCCAAGGTTTTCGTAAACTTTTTTACAATCTTTTAGACGATATGGCACATATCTACAATATAGGGCAAGATTCCATGTGGAAACTTGCCCTATATTGTGTTGGGTTAACCTAAAAGAAATGGAGTGGTATTACTTGATATTTGGTTGTTGCAGCCCATAGTTTTTCTTCTTGTCTATGACAAGGAGCAGAAGGCTGAGGACAACCGCGCATACTCCAAAAGAGCAGAACACGCTCATGCTCGTCTTATAAGTCGGGTCTGCGCCATTGAGCTTGCCTATCAGCATTGGCACAAGGCTAAGGCCAATGTTCTGGATATAGAAGATGATGGCGTAAGCCGAACCCAACAGCTTCATTGGAATAATCTTCGGGACACTCGGCCACATGGCTGAAGGAACCAATGAGAACGCCACACCAAGAAGTATCATGATGATAACGGCAAACCAGCCATAAGGCAGGATGTGTATGGCGAAAATGAAATGAATGGCTGCCAACATGGCCGAGCCAATGAGCATCAACGTAGCACCCTTACCAATCTTGTCATAAAGTGAACCAAACAACGGCGTAAGCAAAATGGTGCCGAAAGGAATAAGTCCTGGGATAATGCCAGCCACGTTCTCCGGGACATTATAGTTGGCAATCATCAGCTTTGTGGCAAACTTCAAGAAGGGGAACACTCCACTATAGAAGAGCAGGCACAACAGGCAAATGCACCAAAAACCCGGATTGGAGAAGATGAGCTTAAGGTCACGAAAATGGAACTTCTCGTCATCAGATTCAGCTTGCTCTTCTACCTGCTTCTCGCTTTCGCCCTTGGCAGCGGCAACGCTACGGTCGAGCTTCTTGTCCATCACGGTGTAAACGATAAACGCGAGGAAGCCAATGATGAGCAATACCGCGCCAAGCAACACGGGAGCACTCACCTTGCCGCCAAAAGCCTTGGCAAAAGGCAGGGATCCCATCATTGCCGCAGCCGTGCCAAGTCGCGCAAGTGCAACCTGTATGCCCATGGCGAGGGCAAGCTCATGGCCTGTGAACCATTTAGTTATGATTTTGGATACGGTGATACCGCAAATCTCGCAACCCATGCCGAATATCGAGAAGCCTAAGGATGCCACCGCCGCCGACATGGGCAGGTTGCCCTTGAAGATAATGATATTCAGATAGATGCTGTCGCCACCAAAGTCGTGACTGACACCAAAGAACTTGATGCACACGCCGATGACCATCAATGCGCAAGCCAGCACTCCCGTGAAGCGGATGCCCATCTTGTCGAGGATGATACCGCCAAAGAAAAGCATAAGCAGGAAGACATTGATAAGGCCGTAACTTCCCGAGAAGAAACCGTAATCGTCTGACGACCAGCCAAGGCCACCCGCGGCAATAGGCTTTGTCAAAAGCACTTCAAGGGGCGACATCACGTCAGTGATGAAGTAGCCCATCATCATCGTAAAGGCGACTATGAAAAGGGCCGTCCAACGCGCGCCTTTGCTATCGCTTAAAATAGTTTGAATCTTTTCTACCATCTTTTATAATAATATACCTTTTGTTTATTTCTTAAGCCACTTGTCGAGCCAGTTGAAGAACGTTCGCTGCCATAGTATTCCGTTTTGTGGTTTCAACACCCAATGGTTTTCATCGGGGAAGATGAGAAGCTCGGCAGGTATGCCTCGCATACGTGCGGCGTTGAAAGCACCAAAGCCTTGATTGGCGTTGATGCGGTAGTCCTTCTCTCCATGGATGCAGAGGATTGGCGCGTCCCATTTGTCAACAAAGCGATGAGGGCTATTCTCGTAAGTGCGCTTCGCGGCTTCCGTCGCGTCCTTGTTCCAATAAGCGTCATCATACTCCCAGTTGCTGAACCAAGCCTCTTCCGTGTCTGTATACATAGACTCAAGGTTGAAAGCACCATCATGGGCGATGAAGCACTTGAAGCGCTTGTCGTGATGACCTGCCAAATAATAAACAGAGAAACCGCCGAAGCTGGCACCTAC
>DAINOS010000134.1:0-7034 GCA_036743855.1 Prevotella sp.
ATTACTACCATATTTCTTTTTTTATCAGTAATTACAAAGTTTTTTTATACCTTTGTACTCTGATTAGCATCATTTTTACAAAGACATGAACATTACCGAGATATTGAGCGACACGAGCAGGTCAAAAGGCTTCTCCATTGAGGTCCTGCCACCCCTCAAGGGCAACGGCACGGAAACTCTCTTCCGCAACCTTGACAAGGTGAGGGATTTTGGCCCCAACTACATCAACATCACGACCCACCACTCAGAATACGTCTACCGCGAGACCGCCGACGGGCAATACGAGCGGCTCAGGATAAGGCGCCGACCTGGCACCATCGCCGTGGCGGCAGCCATACAGAAACGCTACGACACCACGGTGGTGCCTCACGTCATCTGCGCTGGAGCGACAAAGGAGGACATAGAGTATGAGCTCATCGACATGCAGTTTCTCGGCATCAACAACGTGCTCCTGCTCCGTGGCGACAAGGCGAAAGACGACAAGATGTTCACGCCGACACCAGGAGGATGGTCGCACACCACGGAACTCGCAGCGCAGGTAAACCGCTTCAACGAGGGATTCTTCGTGGACGGCTCTCCGATAAAGCACCCCGGGGAAAAATTCCAATATGGCGTGGCGGCTTACCCCGAGAAGCACGAGGAAGCCCCCAACATGGAGATGGACATGAAATACCTGAAAGAGAAACAAGACTTGGGAGCCGAATACGCGGTGACGCAACTGTTTTACGACAACCAGAAATATTTCGACTTCGTGGCAAAGGCAAGGGCCATGGGCATCACCATCCCCATCATCCCGGGCATCAAGCCGATGGCAAAGTTGACGCAGGTGACGCAAGTGCCCAAGACCTTCCATTGCGACATGCCGCAGGAGCTCGCCAAGGAAGCCGTGAAGTGCACGACCGACGAGGAGGCAAGGCAGCTCGGCATAGAATGGGCGGTAAGCCAATGCAAGGAGCTCTACGCCAATGGCGTGAAAGACATACATTTCTATACCGTGTCGGCCTTCAAGAGCATGCCCGACATATTGAGGCAGATACTCTAAGCAGAAGCAAATACTGAAAACAAACAATACACAGCCGTGAATTTCAACAGGGTCATAGGTCAGGAAGACGCGAAGCGGCGACTTCGCCAACTCGTCGACGAGGAGCGCATACCCCATGCGCTCATGTTCACGGGGCCAGCCGGCAGCGGCAAGATGGCTCTTGCCCTTGCCTTCGCGTCGTTCTTGCTTGGCGAGAGATGGGATGGCAAGTCGGTGCTCGAAAGCAACGCCGCGATAGCCAACGCCGAGGCAATGCTTGCCAAATGGCAACACCCTGACCTCCACTTCACCTACCCCACCATAAAGCCTAAGGGTGCCGGCAGCGACACCAAGGTGACGAGCGACGACTACGCTAAAGAGTGGAGGCAGATGCTCAGCGATGACGCTTACTTCTCGCTTGAGCAATGGATGACCCGCATGAGGGCAGACAGGCAGCAAGCCGTGATATACGAGGCGGAAAGCGACAGACTGGCGAGGAAGCTCAACATGAAGTCAACGCTCAACGGATACAAGGTGAGCGTGATATGGCTGCCGGAGCGCATGAACCTGACGTGCTCCAACAAGATGCTGAAACTGCTGGAAGAGCCTCCACGGGAAACGGTTTTCCTGCTCGTGAGCGAGCATCCCGAGCTGCTCCTTGAGACCATACGCAGCCGTGTGCAGACTTTCGCCGTGCCGCGCCTCGAGAGCGAGGACATAGCCGAGGCGCTGACCACACGACGCGGCATCGGCAGGGAAGACGCGGAGAGGATAGCGCGAGTGGCAATGGGCAACTGGCTCAAGGCAACGGAGGAAATAGACGCGGGCAACGAGAACAAGGAGTTTTTTAACCTCTTCGTCTCGCTCATGCGATTCGCGTTCAAAAAAGACGTGAGACAGCTCAAGGCGTGGAGCAACACCGTGGCAGATTTCGGAAGGGAGAAACAAAAAAGGCTGATAGCGTATATGCTGCAAATGGTAAGGGAAAACTTCATGTACAACTTTCATGAGCCTTCCCTGTGCTACATGACCAAGGACGAGGAGAATTTCGCCAAGAACTTCTCGCCATACGTCAACGAGCGCAACGTGTTGCTGATGCAGCAGCGATTGCAACAGATGACGCGCGACATTGGTCAAAACGCCAACGCGAAGATACAGTTTTTCAACTTCGCCTTGGAGACCACGATCTTCATAAGGAAATAGGGAAACATCAACTATATATACATTATATATAATATAAAAACAACTTCAGAATACACGATATGAGAGAATATAAAATGTGCTCTGGCTGTGGCCGAGGACTTTCGGCAAAAGGCGTGGGAAGGCAGGACAAGCAGCTCAACACCTACGACTGGCTTGCCGACGTGCCCGGGAACGCGGAGTCTACCGACCTCGTGGAGGTGCAATTCAAGAACACGAGGAAAGGCTACTACCACAACGTGAACAACCTCGACTTGCAAAAAGGCGACATCGTGGCGGTAGAGGCGAATCCTGGCCACGACATCGGCGTGGTGACACTCACGGGAAGACTCGTCAGGCTGCAGATTAAAAAAGCCAACTTGAAGTCTGCCGACGACATCAAGCGTGTCTACCGCATTGCCAAGCCCGTGGACATGGAGAAATACAAGGAGGCAAAGAGCCGTGAGCACGGCACCATGATACAGAGCCGACAGATAGCCAAGAGCCTCGGTCTGCAAATGAAGATTGGCGACGTGGAATATCAGGGCGACTGCAACAAGGCCATATTCTATTATATAGCCGATGAGCGAGTGGACTTCCGCAAGCTCATCAAGGTGCTCGCGGAGACCTTCCACGTGCGCATAGAGATGAAACAGATTGGAGCGCGCCAGGAGGCGGGCCGAATAGGAGGAACAGGCCCATGCGGAAGGGAGCTGTGCTGCGCCACATGGATGAAAAACTTCTCAAGCGTATCCACAAACGCCGCCCGCATCCAGGACATTTCGCTCAACCCACAGAAGCTCGCCGGCATGTGCGCCAAGCTGAAATGCTGTCTCAACTATGAGGTTGACGACTATCTTGAGGCAAGCCGCAAGCTGCCGCGAAAGGACGTGGTTCTCGTCACGCAAGACGCGGAATACCACTTGTTCAAGACCGACATACTCGCCGGCCTCTGCACCTACTCCACCGACAAAAACCTCGGTGCCAACACGGAGACGATAACAGCCAAACGCGCCATGGAGATAATAGCCATGAACAAGCAGGGCGAGAAACCTCTCTCGCTGTTGGAAGACGACAAGGCAAAGACCGAGAAGAAACCAATCGACCTGCTCGCCGACGCAGACGTGAGCCGATTCGACAAGGCAAAGAAGAAGAAAAAGAAGAAAAACAAGAATAAGCCAGCCGCCACCAAAAAGGCACAGGACGGCGCAGCGCAGCCGTCGGCAAACAAGCCAAGCGACGCAAAGCAAAACAAGCCTAACGAAGCAAAGCAAAAAGGCGACAAGCCAAGCGACGCAAAACAAAAAGACGCAAAGCAAAAAGACAGCAAGCCTAACGAAGGCAAGCCGAATGAAGGCAAGCAAACAAATGCGAAATAAGGAAAAATGCGAAAATTAGCCTTTATCTCCATTTTCTTTCTGCTCTTGTCGTGCACGGGCAGAAAGGTTTACGACACTTACGACCACACCTTTATCTCTGGATGGGATAGAGGTGAGGTGCTGGCGTATGACGTGCCAAAGGTGAAAATGGCGGGGAAATACAGCACCATGCTCGGGCTCAGGGTAAGCGACGCGTATCCTTTCCAGTCGCTTACGCTGATAGTGGAGCAAACGGTTTATCCAAAGAAAACGACAAGACGCGACACCGTGAACTGCCAGATTTACGATTCACAAGGCGCGATAAAAGGGAAGGGGATAAACTATTTCCAATACCACTACATGATTTCGGAAATGAACTTACAGGAGGGCGACTCGCTCCACGTCACGGTGAGACACGGCATGAGAAGGGAGATAATCCCCGGCATTGCCGACGTGGGCATAGAGATAGCCCGCTGAGCGGGCATGTAGACGAGACGCGAAGGACACGGTTATGTCCTTACGAGATTTCTTCCTGCGTCTATCCTCAGGAAGATGAACAGCAAGAGCGTGAATCCCCAAAGCGAGGAACCACCATAACTGAAAAACGGCAGCGGTATGCCTATCACGGGCGTGAGACCAAGAACCATTCCCACATTGATAAAGACATGGAAAAGGAAGATGCTCGCCACGCTATAGCCATACACACGCCCGAACTTGAACGGTTGTCGTTCAGCCAAATATATCAACCTTAATATCAGCGCGAGGAAGAGCAGCAAGACGCTCGCTGAGCCAAGGAAGCCCTCCTCTTCGCCTACGGTGCAGAAGATGAAGTCGGTGTCTTGTTCTGGCACGAACTTCAACTTGGTCTGCGTACCATTAAGAAAACCTTTTCCCTCCAAACCGCCTGAGCCAATGGCTATCTCGCTCTGGTGCACGTTGTATCCGGCTCCGGCAAGGTCATCGTCCAAGCCCAAGAGCACGTTGATTCTGACTCGTTGGTGAGGCTCCATCACGTTGTTGAGCACGTAGTCGGCACTATAGAAGAAGATGATGCTGCCAACGGAGAACAAGGCTATCAAGAGATAATGGAGTATTCGCGTGGACATGCCCTCATACACAAGGAAACCCACGAGGAAAGCTGAAATGCCAAGTTGTACCCACACGATGTCGAATGGAATGACAAACTCTGAGAACAACAGCACAAGCAGCGTCACGCCCGTGCAGATGCCAAGCAACCGCAAGGCGAGCTGACGGTTATGCGCATAGACATAAACCATTGACGAGGCGAATATCTGCACGAGCAACAATACCACGAACTTTCCCACGGACGTAGGCGTACCCATCAGGAACACTTGCTCATACTTGATTCCCACAACGAAATAAATGACCATGACAACACCAGTAAACAGGATGCTGCCAGGCATGCCCTCACGATAGAACATGAGGAAGAACGCGAGATAAACAAGTGCGGAACCTGTCTCTCTCTGGCCAATGATAAACAGCATCGGCAAGAGCACTATCGCCATTGCAGCGAAGAAGTGCTTTGGCTTATGCATGTCGAAACCAAAGGTACTCATCAACTTCGATACAGCCAACGCCGTGGCGAACTTGGCAAACTCGGCAGGCTGCAACCTCAAAGGGCCAAGCACTATCCAAGAGCGCGAACCCTTGATTTCGTGAGGGTTGAAGATGGTGAGAAACAGCAAGAGCAACAAGACCGCGTAGATGACATAAGCAAACGTGTCGTAGAAGCGGTCGTCGAGCATGAGAAGGATGAAGCCAAGGGCAAAGGAGGTGCCAATCCAAACTATTTGCATGCCTGAACGTGTGGAAAGACTGAAGATGTCGGTCTCTCCATATGTGTAGCTGGCGCCGCACACGCTTATCCATCCAAAGATGAGAAGCGCTATGTATATGCCAACCGTCCACCAGTCTAAGCACCGCCAAACGCTTGGCTGTCGTTTATCGTTCTGAGTCTCCATAAGATATCCTGCGATTCTGCATTTCCTCGGCAAGTCGTTCACCCGAAGGACTGAGCTTGCCCGTGATATACTGTTCCATCAACACTTTGCCCATTGGCACGCCATAGTCGGCACCCCAACCGCCATTCTCCACATACACCGCGATTGCGATCTTGGGCTTGTCCATAGGCGCGAAGCCCATGAACACGGAGTGGTCGTGACCACGGTTCTGCGCCGTTCCGGTCTTGCCGCAAGCGGCGAAAGGCAACGAGCCCAACATCTTACATGTGCCGCCCATGGCAGAGGAGCGCATGCCGGCTACGATATAGTCGTAGGCGCGACGCTGTGCCTTGGTGTAATGGCGGCGAGTGTACATCGTATCAATAGGCTCACCTTGAATCTTCCTCACCACGTGGGGCACATAGTAGTAGCCACGGTTGGCTATCGTGGCGCCAAGGTTGGCAATCTGCAATGGGGTGAGGTTTACCTCGCCCTGGCCAATGCTTATACTGATAATGGTCAATCCATTCCAAGAGCCATGATAAGCCTTGTCGTAGAACGTGGCGTTTGGTATCAGTCCACGCTTCTCACCAGGCAGGTCAATGCCAAGACGATAGCCGAAGCCCATGGAAACCATGTAGTCGCGCCATGTGTTCATGGCATCTTGCACGGTCTTGTACTTAGCGCGGTTGCTCATCATGTGGAACAAGCCCCAACAGAAGAACGCGTTGCACGATGTGCTGATGGCAGGCACGAGGCTCAATGGAGCCGCATGGCTATGGCAGCCAACGTGAAGGCCCTTATAATAGAAACCCCTGTGACAGGGATATTGTGTGGCAGGGGAGATTATGCCCTCGGAAAGGAAGGTAAGCCCCTGAGATGTCTTGAAAGTGGAGCCTGGGGGATATTGACCCATTATGGCACGGTTGAGCAAGGGCTTCTGCGGGTCATGGGTGAGGAACTTGTGATACTTGTTGCGGTTTTTGCCCTCAAGCAAGCGTGGGTCATAGCTCGGTGACGACACCATGCAAAGGATTTGACCCGTAGAAGGCTCTATGGCTACGATGGCACCTATCTTTCCCTGCATCATGCGCTCGCCCAAGGCCTGAAGCCTTACGTCAAGGCCAAGGGTGAGTTCCTTACCCGGCACAGGACGATGGTCGAACTTGCCGTGCTGGTAATGGCCTTGCACACGGCCATGGGCATCGCGAAGAAGAATCTGCACTCCCTTGATGCCGCGCAGCTCTTTCTCATAGCTTCGCTCCACGCCCAACTTGCCTATGTAGTCGCCTGGCTGATAATAGCTGTCCTCGTCGATGTCGCTTTGCGACACCTCCGACACCTCGCCAAGGATATGGGCACCATAAGGATACATATATTGACGAATGGTTCGCTTCTGGATATAGAATCCCGGGAAGCGAAACATCTTCTCACGAAACACGCTGAAGTTCTTGTCATCGACCTGCGTCATGAACAACTGCTGGGTGAAACGAGAATAGCCTGGATTCTTGGCAG
>DAINOS010000135.1:0-6942 GCA_036743855.1 Prevotella sp.
TTCATAGTCGCCGTCTTGGACTTAGCCTTGGCATAAACCTCATGCCAGACGACGGTAAAATATGCACCTTTGATTGTTTGTATTGCGAGTGTGGGTTCAACGCCGACTATCGCACGCGCTCCCACTACCCTGCGCGTGAAGTCGTGGCGGAGGCATTGGAAAAGCAATTGATAAAGATGCACAACGACAACGAGCACCCCGATGTGCTCACCTTCGCTGGCAATGGCGAACCTACTGGCAATCCCCATTTCCCTGAGATAATAGACGACACCGTGAGGCTTCGCGACAAGTGGTGCCCTGACGCTAAAATCAGCGTGTTGAGCAATTCCACGTTTATCTGTCGCGAGAACGTGAGGAAGGCCTTGATGAAGGTGGACAACAACATCCTCAAGCTCGATACCGTTAATGCCGACTACATAAGAAAGGTGGACCGCCCTAACCAGCCATCATACGACGTGAACAAGATCATCGACTATATGAAGTGGTTTAAGGGGCACATCATCATCCAGACAATGTTCATGAAGGGTGATGGCACCGACAACACGGGCGATGAGTTCGTCATGCCTTGGCTGGATGCCGTGAAAGACATTAAGCCGCAGGAGGTCATGGTGTATACCATCGACCGTGAGACACCCGACAGGAAACTCCAAAAGGCCACCCACGAGGAGCTCGACCGCATCAAGAATTTGGTCATCGCGGCGGGCATACCTTGCACGGCCTCATATTGATAACATACATTAGATATATTATTATTGAAACAGAATAATGGAATCAGAACTCTATAAGAATCGTAGCCTTGGCAGGTGCCTAAGTGATGCCTACAACCTGTATCGTACCAATTTCAAGACCATCGTTCGCAGGCTATGGTTGCCCGCGCTCGTCTTGTCGCTTTTGACGGCTGCCGTGTATTCGGTGAGCTCTAATGTGGCAATGGCGCTGACCTCTGCCGACTTGAGTGTTGGCAGTTGCATCTCTGTTGCCGTATTGGGACTTTTGAGCGTGTGCGCTTATGTTTGGTTCTTTACCATCGTTATAAGCCTTCTCAACGGCAAGAGCGTGAAAGCCAATTTGCCGCGCATGATACGTCTTGCCCTCACCCTTTTTGGCTTGACGATAGTGGTGTGTGTGTTCATCGCCTTGGGCGGAGTAGCCACGGCAAAGGCAAAGCCTAATGCCATACCTTTGTATTCCGGTGTCTTGGGCGGAGTTATTGCCTGCATTGTCGTATGTGTCTTGTTGCTTCCGCTCTGCTATTCCATTATGAAATATTGCGTTGAGACAGACGAGAAGGTCATGGACATATTCAAGCGCCACTACTTGGCAGGTTGGCGTCAATGGGGCTTCTTGTTTATCATCGCTTTGCTCGTGGGCATCATCGTGATGGTCATCGACACGCTTGTCGGTTTGCCAAACAATGTCCTTTCGCTTGCGTCAGGCATGAATCATGTCAGCATGATGGAGGGCGACTTCCCTGCCTTGCCTACAGGTTTCGGCTTGCTGGCCTTTCTCACTGCCGCTGTTTGCACGTTTGTCATGACCTTTGTTAGGCCATGGGTCGTCTTCGTCTTTTATTATGCTTACGGTTGCATCGACGAGAAGGAAAACGCGAGAAAGGCATTGAGGAAAGTAGAGGCGAGCCAGATGACCGATGCAAAGCAGGACAGTTTAATGGGTGATTTTGAAGAAGTGAAATAGACTGAAGAAGTGAAATAAATGAAGAAACAACGCATACTTTTTATAGATCGCGATGGCACGCTTATCGAGGAGCCAAGCGATGAGCAGATAGACAGCTTCGAGAAGTTGAAATTTGTGCCAACGGTCATCCGAAACTTGGCGTTCATAAAGCATCACCTCGACTATAAACTTGTTATGGTGAGCAACCAAGACGGTCTCGGCACCAGTTCGTTCCCCGAAGAGACTTTTTGGCCTGTTCACAATTTTGTGCTGGAAACGCTTAAAGGCGAGGGTATCACCTTCGACGGCATATTGATAGACCGCCATTTTCCCGAGGACAATTCCCCCATGCGCAAGCCTGGCACGGGCATGGTAGAGAAGTACATTAACGACCCTGCTGTGGACATTGCCGGAAGCTATGTCATTGGCGACAGGGAGAGCGATGCCCAACTCGCCAAGAACATGGGCTGCAAGTCGCTCATTCTTGGTAAGGACGGCATGACATGGAGCAAGATAGCCGAGATTCTGTTTGCCGGCGAGCGCATAGCCGAGGTGCACAGGGTGACAAGGGAGACCGATGTCTACGTGCGCCTGAACCTTGATGGCTCAGGCAAGTGCGATGTCTCCACTGGCCTTGGCTTCTTCGACCACATGCTTGAGCAGATTGGTCACCATGGCATGATAGACATTACCGTTCACACCAAAGGCGACCTATACGTGGATGAGCATCATACGATAGAAGACACGGGGCTTGCCTTGGGCGAGTGCATACTCAAAGCCCTTGGCGACAAGCGCGGCATAGAGCGTTATGGTTTCTGCTTGCCGATGGACGATTGTCTCTGCCAGGTTGCTCTCGATTTCGGTGGCCGTCCATGGCTTGTATGGGATGCCGAGTTCAAGCGAGAGAAGATTGGCGAGATGCCCACGGAGATGTTTTTCCATTTCTTCAAGAGCTTGAGCGACGCTGCCAAGATGAACCTCAACATCAAGGCCGAGGGCACCAATGAGCACCACAAGATAGAGGGGATATTCAAGGCTCTGGCGCGCAGCCTCAAGATGGCAGTGAGGAGAGACGTCAACCACTTTCAATTGCCGTCGTCGAAAGGTGTGTTATGATTATTCCTCATCGTGCCCTATCGTGAGCTGCATGAGGTCATAATATGAGCCGTTGTAGATGTTAAGGTCCACGTTGCCCTTTATTCCAGGCAACACGCCAGTGTCAGTGTGTTGCCAAAACTTCCATTTGCCCTTATACTCCACCTTGTCCACATAATAGTGGGCTATCCAATAAGGGTAGTCGTTGAATACCGAATCGGACAAATACTTCTCCTTGAAGTTGTGGTATGTGTAGATTATCGGTTTCACGTGGTATTTGTCCTCCACTATGTGCAGCCACGCCAGCACGTCGGTTTGGAAGTCTTCCACGCTCTCGTCGGCAGGTTTATGCTCGATGTCGAGCACTGGTGGCAAGTCACCATTTTCGAGATGCACCTTGTTCAAGAAGAAATATGCTTGCGAGCGAGCCGACGACTTAGTGCTCCAAAAATGATATGCTCCACGAATGAAACCATATTCGCGGGCTTGGTAGAAATTGTCGGCGAAGTTGGGATCAACCTTTGTTGACCCTTCTGTTGCCTTTATTATGATGAAACGCAGAGGACAGCCGTCTATGAGCGCGTTGGAGCGCAGCCTGTCCCAGTTTATCTGTCCTTGGTATCGTGATATGTCTATTCCGTGTATCTCGTAACCCTCAGGGTATTTGGCGTCACCATAGAAAGCGCGCCACCTGAAGCCTGTCGGACCCACAAAGAAGTACCAAAAAGCCCAGATATACAATGCCATCACGACAAGACCGCCAAAGACCCATGCCTTGCCGTTTTTTCTCTTGAAAAATCTCTTGAAATCAAAAGAAGCCAATCCGTGCCGGTTGTGTGGTCTTCGCCTGTAACTACGGGAAGACGCGTACCGCTTACGGATTGGCTTCTTATTACGCATTAAAATAGTTTACTTGTTTTTCTCCGCGTTTTCCAAAGACAGAGTCCTGGTGTCACGGTCGCACACCTCAGCCGGGCCCCAATACTGGATTGGGCCAGGATAAACGAAGCATGTGTTGTTTGCCCACTCGTCGCGGTGAGCGGCGAAAGCCTTGAATGGAGCGCCATCGAGCTCCACGAGAGCCTTGCGGATGACAGGCTTCATCTCACCGTTGCGGCGCTCCATGTTCATCATCATGGTGATTGGCACGCCACCAGCCTTCCACTCGTCTGTTGGAGCTGACAGGTTCTTCACGATAGCCATATAGCCGGTCTTGCCGTTGGCGATTAGGTTGGCTGCGCTCACGCCGAGAGCGTAGCAGTAGTCAGCGTCGAAGTTTGAAGGAGCCGCGCAACGGCCCTCATAGCCGAAGAAGTGGTGCTGTGCGGCGAACTTGCCGTTGTA
Source organism: Prevotella sp. (assembly GCA_036743855.1). Classification (GTDB taxonomy): domain Bacteria; phylum Bacteroidota; class Bacteroidia; order Bacteroidales; family Bacteroidaceae; genus Prevotella. Next base: position 4,114 of record DAINOS010000135.1, read on the forward strand.
TTTGCCAGCCTTCTTCCACTCGGCGAGCTTGGCGCCCACCATGTCGGAGATAAGCTTCTCGGTCTCGATGAGAGACACCTGCACGTTTCCGTGAGGATCGCGGTCGAGAGAGAGCTGGCGAGCCACGCCCTCAGGAAGTGTGGCGAATGTCTCGGCGTTCTCCTTGCTCAGGTGAGCGATGATATATTCGCGCTGTGCGTCCTTGTCGAGGTTCTTGTAGTCGTTGCCATGAGCTGCGAGCAGGTCGTTGAGCTCGTCGATAAGACGGCCAATGGCAGGGATGAACTCGATGAGGCCCTCTGGGATGAGCACCACGCCGAAGTTGTTGCCTTCCTCGGCACGCTTTGCCACGGCTGAGGCAATCTGCTCGACAATCTGGTTGAGGGTCATGTCCTTTGCCTGGATCTCCTCGGAGATGAGGCAGATGTTTGGTTGTGTCTGCAGTGCGCACTCCAATGCGATGTGCGAAGCCGAACGGCCCATCAACTTGATGAAGTGCCAGTATTTGCGAGCTGAGTTGGCGTCACGCTCGATGTTGCCTATAAGCTCAGAGTATACCTTTGTGGCGGTGTCGAAACCGAAGCTGGTCTCGATTTGGTCGTTCTTCAGGTCGCCGTCGATGGTCTTCGGGCAGCCAATGACCTGCACGCCATATTTCTTTGCGGCATAGTATTCAGCCAGCACGCAAGCGTTGGTGTTGGAGTCGTCACCGCCGATGATGACGATGGCCTTGATGTTGAGCTCGCGGATGATTTCCAAGCCTTTTTCAAACTGGTCTACTTTCTCCAGCTTTGTGCGGCCAGAGCCGATCATGTCGAAGCCGCCGGTGTTGCGGTATTGGTCCACGAAGTCCTCGGTCAGCTCCACGTAGTTGTGGTCAACGAGGCCGCCAGGACCCATCAGGAAACCATATACCTTGTTGTTCTTGTTCATCTTCTTCACGGCATCATAGATACCGCAGATGACGTTGTGTCCACCAGGAGCCTGGCCGCCAGAGAGGATGACACCCACGTTCATCTCGTTAGTGGCTTCCTTGTCGCCAGGTACGAATTCTATCAAAGGCATTCCGTATGTGTTGGGGAAAAGCTCCTTGATTTCTTTCTGGTCACCTACGCTCTGTGTAGGCTCGCCTTCCTTGACTTTGACGGCACCCTGCAGGCCCTTGGGGAGTTTGGGCTGATACTGCGCGCGTGCTTTCTGCAAAAGACTTGTCTTCATTGATTTGAAAATTGATTGAATTTAATGGATTTCCAATTGCAAAAGTAGCGGTTTTAGCCGAAATAAGGAAAGAAATAGCCAATAAAATATATTTTTATCACTTTTTTAGAACACATCTTTTTTCAGTTACAATATTTTTCCCTATCTTTGGGCATGAAATCAATCTTAAGTTAACAAACCACCTTTTTATTATGGCAAATAAAAGACAATTGAAGCGCACTATCAATTATATCACGAGTGAGCTTTTCGCGGAAGCAATGGCTGCCGTGATTTATAGCGGCAAGGACAACAAGGACGAGGGTGACAACGTTCTCGCCTCCATCATCCTCATGCGCGACGATTTCATCTCTCGCGTCTCCCACCCAGAGCCTGGCATGGCGGCAAGCAAGTATTACGGTGTCCTTGTCAAGGATTTCAACAACGCCATGGCAGAGACTGTCGACAACATATCTAATTTGGGATAATCTTTTTTTTCATGCTGAAGAAATTTTGTGGATGGCTTCTGTTCAAGTGCCTTGGATGGAAGCTAAATGTCACTGTTGACCTTCCCGACAAGTTCATCATAGCCCTCGCTCCACACACGAGCAACTGGGACTTCATACTTGGCGAGCTGTATATGCACTCGCAGGGATTGAAAATCAACTTCCTCATGAAGAAGGAGTGGTTCAAGGGCCCACTGAAGCCGCTGTTTCTCAAGATGGGCGGCATACCGGTTTACAGGTCCAAGCACACCAGCCTCACCGACAACCTCGCTGCGGAGGCAAGCAAGCGAGACCAGTTCAAGTTGTGCGTCACGCCTGAGGGCACGCGGTCGCTCAACCCCGATTGGAAGCGTGGCTTCTATTTCATTGCCCTCAAAGCCAACATTCCCGTCTTGCTCTATGGCGTGGACTACGAGCGCAAGCTCATACAGTGCACCAAGAGCTTCGTGCCATCTGGCGACGTGGACAACGAGATGAGGATGGTGAAACACTATTTCAAGGACTTCAAGGGCAAGCGTCCCGAGAAATTCACCATTGGCGAGGAATGACCGTATGAAGAGGATATTGTCATTGTGCTTGGGCATGTGCCTGACCGTCGGCGGCGCGCGGGCCGTGCAGAGGGGCTTGTGGGGAGACATCTGCTATCATGGCGCCCCGTGGGTGACCAATGCCTCCTCGCTCGTTGATGCCCCGCTCGGCTTGCAAGGTCGGCACCTGTCGGTGTGGGCGTCACACGGAAGATATTTCGACAACAACCGCGGACAGTGGAAATGGCAGCGACCCATGCTCTTCTCCACCACCGAGGATCTCTTCACCCAGACCATCGTGGTGCCTTACCTCATACCCATGCTGGAGCGTGCCGGAGCCAACGTCTTCACCCCACGCGAGCGCGACTGGCAGCAGATGGAGTATGTCGTTGACCCCGACGGGGGATTGAACGCCTCGGCCTCGTGCTATAGCGAGTATTCCGACAAGTGGAAGTCCACCGACCAACCAGGCTTCGCCGCTCATGCCGGCACCTACCACGACAACGAGAACCCCTTTGAGGCTGGCGGGTCAAGGCAAATCAAGGCAACGAGGAAGGCTGGCAAGGCTTTCGTGAAGTGGCAACCCTATTTCCTCAAGAAAG
>DAINOS010000136.1:0-6941 GCA_036743855.1 Prevotella sp.
AGCATCACGATGCTTCCAGCCGTTATCAAGAGCGCGCCGAGGATGACCTTGGCTGAAACAGGCTCTTTCAAGAACAGGAACGACAGGCAGATGGTGATTACCACACTGAGCTTGTCGACAGGTGCCACCCTCGACACGTCGCCCAGTTGCAGGGCCTTGAAATAGAAAAGCCACGACAAGCCCGTGGCAGCACCTGATAAGACAAGGAAAAGCCATGTGTGCGACGGTATGTCCTTCACCTCGTTAGCATGATTTCCCACGATGGCTATACCCCATGTGATAATCAAGATTATGGTGGTGCGTATCGCGGTAGCGAGGTCAGAGTTGATGTCTTTCACGCCAATCTTTGCGAATATGGCGGTGAGGGCGGCGAACAACGCAGACAAAAGAGCATAATATTTCCACATATTCTCACTAAAATATAAAAAGCCGCCCAGTGCACAACTGGGCGGCTCCACATATCATGAATGATAGATGTGTGTCTTTGGTATTACTTCAGCTCAGCGAAGTACTTGATTGTACGAACCATCTGAGAAGTGTAAGAGTTTTCATTGTCGTACCAGCTGACAACCTGCACCTCATAAGTGTCGTCGTCAATCTTCACTACCATTGTCTGAGTAGCGTCGAAGAGTGAGCCGTAACGCATGCCGAGGATATCAGAAGAAACAATCTCCTCGTCGTTGTAGCCGAAGCTCTCGTTAGCGTGCTGCTTCATAGCCTCGTTGATCTTCTCAACTGTTACGTCCTTACCCTTAACAACAGCGTAGAGCAGAGTTGTAGAGCCATCTGGCACTGGCACGCGCTGTGCTGCACCGATGAGCTTGCCGTTCAGCTCAGGAAGAACAAGGCCGATAGCCTTAGCTGCGCCTGAAGAAGCAGGAGTGATGTTGCAAGCACCTGCACGGCTGCGGCGGAGGTTACCCTTGCGCTGAGGACCATCGAGAATCATCTGGTCGCCCGTGTAAGCGTGGATGGTCTGCATGATACCAGTCTGGATAGGATAAACGTCGTTCAGAGCCTGTGCCATAGGAGCCAAGCAGTTTGTTGTGCAAGAAGCTGCGCTGATGATCTTATCGTCAGTTGTCAGAGTCTTGTGGTTAACGTTGAAGACGATGGTCTTCAGGTCATTGCCAGCAGGAGCAGAGATAACAACCTTCTTTGCGCCAGCCTTCAAGTGAGCCTCACTCTTAGCCTTTGATGTATAGAAGCCAGTGCACTCGAGAACCACGTCAACATCGAGCTTGCCCCAAGGCAGGTCAGCTGCGTTTGGCTTAGCATAGATAGTGATCTCCTTGCCGTCCACTGTGATTGAGCCAGGAACTGTAACGGTGCGGCCGTCCTCAGCGTACTGAGCGTCCTTGTACTCTACGGTGTGCTTCTTCTCGCCACCGATGATGCCCTGATAGCCACCGTGTGTGGTGTCATATTTCAGGAGCTGAGCCAGCATCTTAGGGCTGGTCAAGTCGTTGATAGCGACAACCTCATAACCAGGGGCTGCGAACATCTGGCGGAAAGCCAGACGGCCGATACGGCCGAAACCATTGATAGCTACTTTTACGTTTGCCATTTTACTTTTTGTTTATAAAGGTTTACAAAAATATATTTCTAAAAGAAATTTTCCCTTTTTACGGTTGCAAAGATACAATATATTTTCTAATTTTGCCGATGAATTGAGTATTAAATTATATAAAAAAGCAGAATCTTTCAACAAAAAGTAGTTGCCGTGGCGACATTCCCCGTGTTTCGTTTCATGTCTGCAACATACACTTTGCAAAAGATAGTTTGCTTCCACATTAATATATATAGTAAGACCATCATCGGTGCGATATAATCATTAATAAAAATCATATCATGGGAAAATTCTTTGAGGAGTTCAAGGCATTTGCCGTCAAGGGCAATGCGGTAGACATGGCTGTCGGTGTCATCATCGGCGGTGCTTTTGGCAAAATAGTTAGCAGTATTGTCGACGACATCATCATGCCGCCCATTGGTTGGCTCATTGGCGGTGTCAATTTCTCCGACCTTAAGGTGACGTTGCCCACCGTGGAGATTCCTGGTGTCGAGAAGATGAGTGCCGCCACGATAAACTATGGCCACTTCATCCAGACCCTTCTCGATTTCGTCATCATCGCCTTCTGCGTCTTTCTTTTGGTCAAGGGCATCAACGCCTTGGCACGCAAGAAAAAGGAAGAGCCGGCACCGGCGCCAGGCCCGAGCAATGAGGAAAAACTGCTCACCGAGATTAGGGACTTGCTGAAGGAGAAGGCCGCGAAGTAATAATCGCTTGGCGTTTATTTCCTGATGTAGTCTTTCGACACCAAGTCGTAGTAGAGCGATTCCAGCTCACCGAGCGTGAGCCGTTCCACGCTGTGCTCTATGGTGCGTATAAGCTCATCGCGGCGAGCGTCGTCATCGTGGTCGAAAGACGTGAAAACCTTTGTCATGGCATTATCTTCTTTGAAGTGTTGGTTTGTCGTGCAAAGTTACAAATAAAAAGGCTCAACAAACAAAAAGGGCGTATCAAAAACCTTATCGGTCTTTGATACGCCCTTGTTTTATTATTGAGCGATGTTATTATCGTTGAGCTATGCGTTGAGCGTTGTCGTTAGGCAATCTCAATCTTCTTTGTCTCTTTCTCTGCCTTTGCCGTGCGAGGAAGACTGATGCGAAGCACGCCGTTTTCGACCTTGGCCTCTATCTTGTCTTTCTCCACGTCCTCAGGCAACGTAAGAGTCTGCTCGTAGTTGCTGTATGAGAACTCGCGGCGCAGATAGTGAGTTGCCTTGCCTTTCTTCTCGTCACCCTTGTTCTCGTCTTTCTTCTCGTCCTTGTGCTCCATCTTGATGACCAAGTTGCCATCGTTTGTGACGGTCACCTTGAAGTCTTCCTTTGTGGCACCAGGAGCGGCAACCTCAATCTCGTAGTTCTTTTCATTCTCCTTGACATTGATAGCGGGAGCCGTGAAGTTTACGCGGGGCATCCAACTTGTGTCAAGAACATCATCGAAATCATTGTCCAACCAATTGTTCATGTCTCTCAAAACTGGATACAACATAATGCAAACCTCCTAATTATATTTTAGTTCTATTTTCTTTATCCTCAGCTCTTCCGTCGTCCTCGTAACGCCTTTCGTTGTTCCTCGTCCGACTTCCGAACTTCACCCACTATCTTGCAACAAGCGTGCCCATGCGCTTGGCGTGACAAATCGTGCCAATACTGTCAGCAATGCTTAATTATTTTAACCATCCTGCCAATAATGGCAAACCGCAAGACACGTAATTCATGATAAAGAATATATATTCAAGTGGCAATACAAGAATAATATTTTACAGCCTGTAAGCATGGGAGGTTACAATTGCATTAAATATTAACACTGTTCGCATGATTTTTGCATAACTTGAATCTTTTTCGTGCATTTCTTTTGGCAAATTAAATCATTTTCATATCTTTGCACACAATTTTAATCGTAAAATCTTTTGGCAATATCTGCCACTCGGGGAGACCCACATTCATAAAAGCGTATATAAACATAATTTCCTTACTTATGGTAAAACACATGAAGACAAACTCCATGGGTATGTCCTTGAGTCGCAGACTCGGCTCGAGAGGTATGCACAGTCTTGTTTTGGGATGTGCCATTGCCTCCCTGTCCATATTTGATGGGGTGGAATCGCGGGCCCAAGGCATCAACGGATTCCAGCAGTCGTCTGCCACCGCCAAGGGTCAGATTTATCGCGGCGTGGTCGTGGACGACGAGGACCAGCCGCTTCTTGGCGTGAGTGTCAAGGACAAGAACGGCAAGACCATCACCTTGACCGACCAGACCGGCGAGTTCCGCGTCATGTTGCCCGAGGGTCAGACCACTCTTGTCTTCTCCTATGTGGGCATGAAGCAGCAGAAGGTACGCATGTCCACTGGCAAGAAAAACGTGATACGCCTCCAGGCCGATGCCAACTCCATCGGCGAGACCGTCGTCACGGGTATCTACTCGCGCAAAAAAGAGAGCTTCACGGGTTCGGCATCGTCCTATAACAGCGAGGACCTCAAGCAGATAGGCAACCAGAACGTACTCCAGAGTCTCTCGGCTCTCGACCCGTCGTTTGTCATCCTGGAGAATAACCTGGCAGGCTCAGACCCTAACGCCAAGCTCAACATCAACATCAACGGCACCACGAGCATCAACGGCCTGTCAGACAAGTACGGCAACGACCCTGATCAGCCGCTCTTCATTCTCGACGGTTTCGAGACGACCCTCCAGCGCATCTCCGACATGAGCATGGACCGCATCGAGAGCATCACCATCCTCAAGGATGCCGCTTCCACGGCAATCTACGGTTCCAAGGCCGCCAACGGCGTGGTGGTCGTGGAGACCAAGAAGCCGGAGGCAGGCAAGCTGCGCTTCACCTACAACGGCAACTACAACCTCAGTTGGGCAGACCTGAGCGACTACAATCTCATGAACGCCGCAGAGAAGTTGCAGTTTGAGAAGCTGTCGGGCTATTACGGTGCGCTCGATGCCAATGGTGAGATACTCGATGACCTCAACCGCACTACCTATTATAATAGGTACAAGAACGTGGTGGCTGGCCTCGATTCCTACTGGATGAGCGAGCCTCTGCGCACGGGCTTCTCGCATGAGCACAGCTTCAATGCCGAGGGCGGTGACTCCGCTTTCCGCTATGGGCTCACGTTGCGCTATCGTGACACCGGTGGCGTGATGAAAAACTCCGACCGACAAAACATTGATGGCTCGGTGGACCTGTCTTACCGCATAGACAAGTTCAACTTCAGCAACCAGACCAATATCTATTACACCAAGACTGACAACAACACCGTGGCGTTCAGCCAGTTTGCGCAGGCCAACCCTTATTATCCCAAGCGCGATGCCGATGGCGAGGTTTACAAGGTGCTTGAGAGCTATGAGACCATCAACGGCACCCAGTATGTCTACAACCCGCTTTGGAACTTCCAGCAGAAGAGCTTCAACCGCGGCGATGAGTTGCAGTTCAACAACAACTTCAACGTGGAGTTTCGCCCCATAGCCGCCCTGCGCCTAAACGCGCGATTGGGCTTCACCACCACGCGCGGCAAGTCGGAAGTGTTCCGCTCACCTTATGACACCTCGTTTGCCTCGACAGAGGAGATAAACCGCGGCAACTACACGCGCTCCGACAACAATGACACCAGTTGGGACGGCAGCTTCATCGCGAGCTATGGCGGCATGACCGGCCGCCACACCTATAACCTCGTGGGCGGAGCGCAGTTGTCAGAGCGCAACTCCTCAAGTGCGTCAAACTCCACTCGCGGATATATCAGCGACAAGTTCTGGAATCCTAACTTCTCCAATGGCTACGCCGAAAACAGCCGCCCCACGTCGTCGATGACAAAGACGCGCTCGGCGAGTTTCTATTTCAACGGCAACTACGCCTATGACATGCGCTATCTTCTCGACTTCAATGCGCGTACCGATGGCGCCTCGGTCTATGGCATCAACAACCCGTTCTCCACGACCTATTCCGTTGGTGTGGCTTGGAATGTCCACAACGAGCATTTCTTCCACAAAAACAAGTACCTGAGCAACCTCAAGCTCCGCTACACCTACGGCAACCCTGGCAACCAAAACATCAACGCCAAGCTCGCCAACAACGTGTACAACTACTATACCACCTATCCCAACCCCTTCGGTCTGGCTGCCATGGTGTCGCAGTGGGGCAACAACGACTTGAAGTGGAAGCGCACGCAGACCCACAACTTCGGTCTCAATGCCCTCATGTTCAGCAACCGCCTCTCGCTCACCCTCGACTACAACATCCGCAAGTCTGACCCCGAGCTCATCTCCGTGGACCAACCCACGTCCACCGGCGTGTCGTCCATACCGATGAATATCGGTGCCACCGACAACCGCAGCTTCACCGTCACCATGGGTCTCGACATCATCAAGCGCAGGGACCTCGTGTGGCGCGTCACCGCCAATATGCTCCACACCACCACCAAATACTACAACATCGGCAACACCCTTGAGAAGCTCAACCAGGAGGGCCGCGCCTCACAGACCCTCATCCGCTACTACGACGGTGCCAGCACCACGGCCCTGTGGGCGGTGCGCTCGCTTGGCATCGACCCGATGAGCGGCAACGAGGTCTTCCTCTACAAGGACGGCAGCTATTCCTACAAGTGGGATTCCGACCAGGAGGTCAAGGTGGGCGACACCACGCCCGACGCGCAGGGCAATTTCGGCACCACCTTGCGCTGGAAAGGCTTCTCTCTTGGCATGAACTTCCAGTATCGCGTAGGCGGGCAGACCACGCTCAACACCTTGCTGTCTAAAGTGGAGAACATCAGCGACGCCGCCATCAAGTACAACCAGGACCGCCGCGCCCTGCACGACCGCTGGCAGAACCCCGGCGACCACGCCAAGTTCAAGCGCATCACCGACACCTCCACGACCAATATGTCCACACGATTCATAGCCACCGAGAACACCCTGCAATGCACCAGCCTCTCGCTCGGCTACGAGGACACCACCTCGCAGTGGCTCAAGGTCGTGGGTCTCTCCTCGTTCTACTGCCGCTTCTATACCAACAACATCTTCCGGCTCTCCACAGTCAAGGAGGAGCGTGGTATCGACTACCCGTTCTCAAGAAGCGTCTCCGCTTCCTTAGGACTGAGATTCTAATCCAACCAGTAATCCGTAATCAGTAAATGGCAATGAAATTATCAAAGATATTCAAACTCGGTCTCGTGTCGGTAGCGTTCGCCGCCACTGCCACGTCGTGCAACGACTGGCTTCAGGTAGACACCGAAGACTCCATCATGGAAGGCTTGCTCTATGAGAACGACGAGGGCTACATGTCCGCGCTCAACGGCATCTACTCGCAGATGAACGAGCAGTATGGCTCCAACCTCTCCATGGGCATGATTGATGTCATGGCTCAATATTA
>DAINOS010000137.1:0-6921 GCA_036743855.1 Prevotella sp.
TCGCCAATAAGACAGAGAAGGTGTTGAAGAATATCAATCCGAAGGTGGAGATTCGCATCTCTGCCACTCCTACATCGAAAGGCGACTACGAGGTAAACGTTCCAAGAGAAGTGGTGGTAAGAGAAGGAATGATTAAGCAAGGCGTGGTGCTGAACCCTGCCTTGGACTTCCACGACCCAAACGGCTCGTTGAACCAACACTTGGTGCATCTCGCCTTGAAGAAGCGAGAGGAGCTTGCAGAGTCTTACCGAAAGATAGGCGTCAATATCAATCCACTGCTGCTCATCCAGTTGCCTAACGACAAGGACAAAATGGACAAGGACGACGAGAGCATCAAGGAAGAGGTGGAGCAATACTTGGATGTGATAAAAGGCATCAATACCGACAATGGCAAACTTGCCGTATGGCTCAGCAATGAGAAGTCGAACTTGGAAGGCATCGAGAAGCCCGACAACCTGACCGAGGTGTTGCTCTTCAAGCAAGCCATTGCCCTGGGATGGGACTGTCCTCGTGCCGCCGTGCTCCTCATCTTCCGAAAAATAGAGAGTTTTACTTTCACGGCGCAGACCGTGGGAAGAATCCTTCGTATGCCGGAACAGCATTTCTACGAGGACGACCGACTGAACTGGGGCTATGTATATACCAACCTGAGCAAGGACATCATCCAGATTGTGCAAGATGACATGGACTATATGTCCAACATCCATGCCGTACGCCGAGAGCATCTTTGCAACGTGGCGCTTCGCTCGGAATATTGCGAACGTCCAGCCATCGCCCGAAAACGATTGGGACCCGACTTCAAGGGCGTGCTCGCCAAAGTATTCGAGGACGTGCTCTTGGTGAAGAACCGCCAACTCTCCTTATTTACAATAGATGACTTGGAAAAGGATGATGACGCCAATGACAACTATCAAGGCGCGGAAAACGTTTGTGCCAAGAACCGAAATATCGTGAAAGACAAGATTACCTTCAAGGTGCGTAGCATTGGCGTAGACCTGATAGAGGACGTGAACATCACAGGCGAGGTCGGCGAAACACATGTGGACAAGAAGGCGAGATACGTTCGCACCATGCAGGAGTTGAACAATTCGTTTAATGCCTTCTGCGCCAAGTGCATCGGAGCGAAGTTTGAGAAAGTGAGCGTCACGACCTTGGCTTTTGACTTGAAAGAACTGATGGAAGAGATCTTCGAGCTTTTTGAGACAGACGCAGTGAAGGTTATTCTATATCATAAGAATAAACCCGTGTTCGAGGACTTGGTGGACAGAGCCTTGAACCGCTATCAGAAGCTACTCGATGAGCGACATAAAAAGCAAGCCGAGAAGTACTTTAAGTCATACGACTGGGAGGTGCCTGCGGAACGGCTCTACAAGGAAGAGAGTCATCACATCAAAGAAGAGGTGAAAGACCATGCGCTCATGCCTTTTGTGGAATTGAATGAAGCCTCTAAACCTGAAAAACGTTTTGAGGATTTCTTGGAGGCAAACAAGGAATACATCGACTGGTGGTATAAGAATGGAGATTCGGGTCGCCAGCACTATGCCGTCAGTTATAAGAAAAAAACAGGAGTGAAGTCTCTCTTTTATGTAGATTTCGTGATTCGCATGAAGAATGGACAGGTTTTCCTTTTCGATACCAAGAGCGCGGAGAGCGATGATGATGCAGTGGAGAAGCACAATGCCCTCATCGACTATATGGCAAGCGAGGAGAACAAGGACAAACATCTGAAAGGTGGCATCATCATTGAGCTACACAACAACTGGAAGTATTGTCCGCTGAAGATAGAGAATACCACCGACATCGTGGAGTGGGACAGTTTCTATCCAAAGGAATACAAGTAACCCACATCCCCACCCTACTGGTGCTCTATATAATAAGGTATAAATAAGCATCAGTAACTGCAAATGTAATATTTGACAGTAAACTTGCGCCATTCATTTTTTCTCGCTAACTTTGTAGCGTCATTCCATGAATGGCTGGCAAGGAGGTTGAACAAAGAAGAAGAGAAAGGAAGACTATGCAAGCAAATATTAATGTGTCGTTGGATGTTCCCCAGACTTATAGTTTGGAAACATTGAAACAAGAATTAACGGAATATGCCAAGAAATTGGTAGCAAAAGCAGCACCGAAGTCACAAACTAAGGTGAGAAAGCATTATGCACATGATGCTATTTGCGGAATAGCCATGACGAATTCTACCGATAAAGAGCTGTTAGAAGGGTATTTGAAAGATAAATATGGAATATAGGCCAATGAATGTCTTTCTTACTATTAATATCAAGGATTATAAAAATGTCTTGGATTCGAAGTTGGAAGTAATGACTCCGCAGGATTTCGTTGAAAGATATCTTAAATGAATATCAAGTCTTTTTCACTATTAAATAAATGTGCCGAAAGGTTAACGATTCCGAGAAGAATGTTGTACTTTTGTTGTGTTGTTATCACTATGACACATTATATGTTTAACCACAAAGTACAATGATATGAAAAACAAATTGTTTACCCCCCCCCACTGTTTTCTGTGGAGGTGTGAATCATGCTCTTTGAAGAGCATCCTGTTGTTGGTGGCGATGCTGCTGGTTGCCACAAGTAACTCCTTTGCCCAAGCGAGTTTCGAGACCATTGACGGAATACGCTATCTGATAGATTCTGACGCGAAGACCGCAACTGTCATGCCGCTGAGTGGCGACCAAAAGTATTCTGGCGATGTAGTGGTGCCTGAGAAAGTGAAGGCTAACAATGGGGCGGAATATCCTGTTACGACATTTGGAGAAAATGCGTTCCAGTATTGCTATGATTTGAAGAGCATCACTATTCCTTCTTCTGTTACGACTTTGGGTAATTCTTGCTTTGAGAAATGCTCTGGCTTGACAAGCATTACCATTCCGTCATCAGTCACAACTTTGGGAAAGTATTGCTTCAATGATTGCAATGGTTTGAAAAATATCACAATTCCTTCATCTGTTACTACTTTGGGTGATTATTGCTTTCAAAAATGCTCGAGCTTAACAAGCATCATCATTCCTTCTTCCGTCACAATCTTAGGTACATCTTGTTTTTATGATTGCCATAGTTTGACCAGCATCATTATTCCTTCTTCCGTTACTTCTCTGGGGAGTTTTTGCTTTGAGCACTGCTCTGGCTTGACAAGCATAACCATTCCTTCTTCCGTCATTTCCTTGGGGAGTTATTGCTTTGATAATTGCTCTAACTTGATAGGTATTGTTATTCCTTCTTCCGTTACGTCATTAAAAAGTGGATGCTTTTCAAGTTGTTCAAATATGACCTGCATCACGATTCCTTCCTCTGTCACGGAATTAGGTACCTCTTGCTTTGAAAACTGCACAAAGCTTGAACAGGCAACATTTAAAGGCAAAATACCGGATGTTAAAGAATATGCAGGTGATATGTGTATTTTGGATAACAATTTCTCATTAGAGGATTGTAGCTTATTAACCACTTGCATCATAAAGGTCCCCCAAGCTTATCTCCAAGATTACAAGGCTAATTTTGGCAGCAAATATCCTTACATTTATGCTTCAAAGGACGATGATGGACAGGGTGAGGACAAGCCTGTGACCGCTTGCGCCACACCAACAATTATTTATAGCGATGGCGAACTCCAGTTTGCAAGCGCAACAGACGGAGCGCAGTATCACTATACCATCACTGATGCCGACATCACCAAGGATGCACTTAGCGAGGACGGCAAGGTGCAGCTCGCCGCTGCCTACAACATCACGGCATACGCCACGGCAGACGGCTACAAGCAATCTGACAAGGCCACGGCAGTGCTCTATTGGGTGAAGGCAAATGGAAACTTGGAGAGCACATCGACCAACATCAACCAAGCCAAGACACGTGGCATCGTGGCTACTTCGCACGATGGCATCGTGACGCTTTCCGGTCTCGACAATGGCGAGGAAGTCGGCTTCTATGCCGCTGACGGCAAGCAGATTGGCTCAGTCAAGGCTATAGACGGCGTGGCATCGCAAGCCGTCTCCCCCGCCTCTCTCGTCATCGCCAAGATTGGCGGTCAAGCCATCAAGATTGCCGTGAGATAATATACACCTATCTTGCACATACAAGAAATGCAGCCAACCCCCTGAATCCACAGGACGATTGGCTGCATTTCTCGTTGAGTGAAATATAAATCATGTCAAATATAGATCTATCGGGGAATAAGGTTTTTGCTGGTTATCACCCCTTATATTGTTTAATCTTCAGCTCCGAAGGCGAGCAGCCAGTCTGATTCTTCACAAAGCGTGTGAAATGGGCGGGGTTGTAGAAATTCATTTGGTCGGAAATTTCCGCGAAAGTGAGATTGGGCTGCTTCAGGAGTGCGAGGATTTCCTGCATGGCATAGCCATTTATCCAATAGGAGGCAGGATGTCCGCTGCTTTTCTTTACCACCTCAGACAGATATTTAGCCGACACGCACAGCTTGTCGGCATAGAAAGCCACTTCGCGTTCTGTCTTTGAGTAGGCGGGAAGCATGTTCATGAACCTGGTGAAGAGCAAGGCGGAACTGTTGTCAGTAGGTCGGATGTTATCCATGGCGTTCTTGTATATCTCCCAAAGGTCGAACAGGAAAATCTGCAGTTGTCTACCAAGAATCTCCTTTCGGAAAAGGTGCGGTTCGGCGAGCCGTCGCTTGATTTGTATGAAGTTGTATTCTATCATGGCCTTGCTTCTGTCGTCAAGGTGAAACACGGGATTCTTCTTGATGAAGACAAAAGCCTTTGACGCCCAAACCTTCTCGGGGTTGTATTCCAAAAGGAAGTCCTTGTCGACAAGCAGAAAGTCAGCATTGAAGTCGGACGAATACAAGGCGTCGCCTATCTGTGAGGACATTTGCCAGATAACCCAGTCGCCGCCTTCCATAGTATAAGTATTGCCCATGAACGAGAACTGCGCCTTACCTGCGTGGCACAATATGTGGATATGATACCGCCCCAGATAGTCGGACGGCAACTTGTGGCTCTCCGCCGTGTTATACAGCATTATACTGTTGTTTATCGATTCTTTCATGTTTTTATTCTCTTGATTTTATGCAAAGATAGTGCAAACCGAACGCAATAAAGCTTGCTTTAATTGCTGAGGTGCAGCCTATCTTATGCAAAGATATGATAAATAACGCATTTCAGCCTTTCATATTTTCCCATTAACATTTCCAATATTTCCGTAAAACATGAAAATACAGAAATATATGAAAGTCGTAAGGCGGAATGTGTAATATGTAAAAGTGGAACTTGCTATAATTTTGCAGTCAGAAAAAGATATAATGACAAACAAGAGAATTATGAGAGTGAGATTAATTTTATTATTATTGCTGTTCGCGTCTTATGCGAACACAACAAACGTAACGACAATGGACATAAATGAAATGGCCGACCGCATGGCCTTGAAGGATTTGGTAGATACGTTCTCCAATCTTGCGGACACAAAGGAAATCGACAAGCAGGTGCAGCTCTTCACAGAAGACGCAGAGGTGATATCTTATCAAGGTGAGAAGCAGACATCACATCTAAAGGGGCGCAAGGAACTTGCCGAACGCTTCAAGGCTTTTCTCGACCGCTTCACCACCGTGTATCACATCAACGGGCAGCAGACAGTAAAGATTGATGGCGACAAGGCCACCGGCATTGCCTATGCACAAGTGGTGTTGGTGAGTGAGAAAGACGGCAAGAAGACAATGCTCACCGAGGGAGTGCGCTACGACGACGAATATGTGCGCCGTGACGGGAAGTGGCTCATCAGCAAGCGCACGTCACATTTCATGTGGAGCAAGGAGGACTGACTGTTGCAACAATAGTTTCCGTTAATGCGGTAATATTTGCCGTAATCGGGGTATGGCGAGTATTTACGAATTCATGTAACTTTGCAATAGTAAAAATACAACAGGAAAAGATATGAAGAATATTATCAAAAACATCGTGCTGCTGGTGGCAGGTCTCGTAATGTCGGCCTCATGCAGCGGCAGCACACCAAAAGGAACAGAGAGCAAAATGGAAACAAAAGGAAAAGTGCTTATTGTGTTCTTCTCGCATGCCGGGGAGAATTATGCCGTAGGCAACGTGAAGGTGGGCAACACCAAGCTGGTGGCTGACGAGATACAGAAACTGACTGGCGGAGAAGAGTTTGAGATCGTGGCGGAGAAGAGCTACGACATGCCTTACGATGACCTCACCAAACTTGCCAAGGAGGAGCAGGAAAAGAACGAGAAGCCTGCCTTCAAGGGCGAGGTGAAGGACATCGACCAATACGATACCGTCTTCATCGGTGGACCCATCTGGTGGGGCACCTATCCCCAGGTGATGTTCACCTTCTTCGACAAGTACGACCTCAACGGCAAGACCATCATCCCATTCTCCACCCACGAGGGTAGCGGACTGGGCAATGTTGTGAGCGACCTGAAACGGCTTTATCCCGAAGCCACGTTCAAGCAGGCGTTCAGCATCTACGGACACGAGACGCGCAAGGACCTATCGAAGGTGGACAAGTGGCTGAAGGGACTTGGATATTAGAACATCAAAGGATGAACCGTTGATGATAAATCTATAGTGTAAAAACTGTGTCTCATGCACAACATTGAGCATGGGCGCATGAAGCCCCAACAAATTATTGGGGCTTCATTTGTCAATTGCTCATGATTTCGCTGTCGGACAAGGACGCCTTGCGTCTTCTGCGCCTCACCCCATCCTCGCCCAAAAGCAGTTTTCCCGTGTTTTCTGCCTCAAAATGTTTGCAGATATTGTCAATAACACAAAATAAAGCAGTAACTTTGTAATCGGTAGCCTTAATCATTGCATTTGTAACTATTTGATTATCACCTATAAAGATACAAATATTTGGTTAGGCTACCAACTTTTTACCTTGATTTTTAAATACTTTCTTATCCCGAACTGTGGTAAAAGATTG
>DAINOS010000138.1:0-6895 GCA_036743855.1 Prevotella sp.
CGTGCTTCACTTCTTCCAGACGCGCCGGCATCTCCACCTCGGACCTGCGATACACAAGCGTGACGTCGGCTCCCAGGCGCTTCGCCGTGCGACAAGAGTCCATGGCGGTGTTGCCGCCACCCACGACCACGACCTTCTTGCCAATGTTTATTGGCGTGTCGGTCTCCGGGTTGGCGGCATCCATGAGGTTGACACGAGTCAGATACTCGTTGGACGACATCACGTTGATGAAGTTCTCTCCCTCTATGCCCATGAAGTTTGGCAGTCCCGCTCCTGAGCCCACAAAGAATCCCTTGAATCCCTTGGCCTGAAGCTCGTCTATGGTTATGGTCTTGCCAATGATGGTGTCGGTCTGGAAGTGGACACCCTCGCGACGCAAGGTCTCAATCTCGGCATCCACTATGTGGTTTGGCAACCTGAACTCCGGTATGCCGTATTTCAGCACTCCGCCAATCTCGTGCAAGGCCTCAAACACGTATACCTCAAAGCCTTTCTTCACCATGTCGCCAGCGAAGCTCAATCCCGAGGGGCCACTGCCTACCACTGCCACCTTGATGCCATTGCTTGGCGCCACCTCTGGCAGCTTGCCGTCGCCATGCTCGCGCTCGTAGTCGGCGGCGAAACGCTCCAGATAGCCTATGGCCACGGCGGGCTCGTTCATCTTCAGGTGTATGCACTTGCTCTCGCACTGCTTCTCTTGCGGGCACACCCTGCCACACACGGCTGGCAAGGCGGATGTTTGCCTGAGCACGGCAGCAGCACCGAGGATGTTGCCACGCTCGATGTTCTTGATGAAATCCGGTATTTTGATGTGCACCGGGCAACCCTCCACACACGATGGCTTGGCGCAATCGAGGCAACGGTGCGCCTCCTGTATTGCCATTTCCTTGGTCAAGCCCTTGTTCACCTCCTCCAGGCGCGTTGTCGCCCTGTATTCTGGATCGAGTTCCGGCATTTGCACCCTCTTGATGGCCTTACGCTCCTTGGGCTTCATCGCCTTGCGCAATTCCTCGCGCCAAGGTGCCGACCTGTCGGTCAGGTCATCCGCGCCATTCTCGGCAGAAGCTGCCTGGCAAGGCGCGTTCTGCTTTTCAATAGTGGAAGTTGCTTGGCTCGCGCCCGTGTCTGGCTCGCCCTCGTCGTGCCAGTGTTGAAGCTCGTCCCGCTCCACGCCCTTGAAGGTGGTCATGCGGCTCAGCATCTCGTTCCAGTCCACCTCGTCGCCATTAAACTCCGGGCCGTCGATGCAGACGAAGCGCGTCTTGCCGCCAATGGTGAGTCGGCAAGCTCCACACATGCCCGTGCCGTCCACCATGATGGTGTTGAGCGACACGTCGTTTGGAATGTTGTATTTCTTTGCCATCAGCGAGGTGAACTTCATCATCATTGGTGGGCCAATGGCGAGCACCTTGTCCACCTTCTCGCGCTTTATCACTTCCTCCACGCCGACCGTCACCACGCCTTTCTGCCCGTAAGAGCCGTCGTCGGTCATTATTATCACCTCGTCGCTGTTTGCCCTCACCTCGTCTTCGAGGATGATGAGCTCCTTGGTCCTTCCGGCGAGCACCGACACCACCTTGTTACCAGCCTTGTGCAGGGCGGTGAGGATTGGCAGGATGGCGGCTATGCCGATGCCACCGCCAGCGCAAACCACGGTGCCATATTTTTCTATCTTGGATGGGGTCCCGAGCGGGCCCACCACGTCTTGCACGTATGCGCCCTCCGGCAACTCACAAAGCTTTGTCGAGGATAGACCCACCTCTTGCACCACAAGCGATAGCGTGCCCTTCTCGGGGTCACTCATGGCTATGGTATAGGGCACCCTCTCCGAGTGGCTGTCTACGCGGACGATGATGAAGTTGCCTGGCTTACAGCTCTTTGCGATAAGCGGTGCCTCCAACTCTAAGAAATATACTTTCTCTGAGAATTGCTTTTTCTTTAGGATTTTATTCATTATCTTGTTTCTTGGTTTTTGTTAGTTTCTTTTCAGCGAGGACATTATTGTTCAGGTCGCGAATGGATATTACTCCATCGTCCATCATCCCGAACGTTGGCACGTTGCCCCCCTTGGGGAATGTTATCGACCCCGTGTTGCAAATCACGGTGTGCCCGCCATTCTCGGCATCTTCCGTGTCGGTCAACTCCCAGAGGTGCGTGTGGCCATAGACCACGGCATCGAAGTGGCCCGGCGGCAGCGTCTGCTTGTTGTACACGTGGCCATGGGTGAGAAGAATCTTCCGTCCCTCGTCCACCACCAGGGCGTAGGTGCTCAAAATGGGGAACTGGAGCAGCATCTGGTCGACCTCAGAGTCGCAATTGCCCCTGACCGCCACTATCTCGTCTTTCATCTTGTTGAGCTCCTCTGCCACGCCACGGGCGTCGAGCCCCTCAGGAAGCGAGTTTCGCGGCCCATAGTTCATGATGTCGCCGAGCAGCAACAGCATGTCGCATCGCTCCTCGCGGTAGATGTCGAGCACTGTCCGCAATCGCGGCAGAGAGCCATGTATGTCTGAGAGCAGTAAATATTTCATATCGTCTTTTTCTTGTATTCTCGGTTCTTATTCAGTTTTTCAGTTCTTGAAATAATCTTTCAGGTTCGCGTCGCGAGTCTGCTTCATTATCTTTCTCACGGCATGGTCGCGAATCTGTCTCACCCTCTCTCGCTTGAGCCCCATCTCCGCGGCTATCTCCGCCATCGTTCTCGACTCCACGCCCAGTCCGAAGAACCGTTGCACCACGTGGCGCTCCCTCTCTTGCAGGCTGGCGAGTATGCCTGACAGCTCTTTCGACAGCAAGTCTTGGCGCAACTTCGTCTCGGGGTCTGGCGCGTCCACATCAGGGATCGACCTCGCGAGACTTCTCTCCACGCTGCCGCCCACTGGCGCGTCAATCGACAACGCGCGCGAGCGCCGCTTTTCCAAGGTGGCGTCTTTCACGTCGCGCGGCACGCGGTAGATGCCGGCCTGCTGCTCTATCGCCTTGCCGATGGCCTCGCGCACGAAGGGGGCGGCATAGGTGACAAAACTCTTGCCGAGCGACGCGTCGAACGAGCGCGCCGCCGTCAGCATGCCGATGTTTCCCTCGCTGATGAGGTCATCCATTTCCAGCCCACGGTGCTTGTACTGTGTGGCCAAACTTATCACGAACCCCTGGTTGGAGCTCACGAGTTTCTCTATTGTCTTGCGGTCGTTTTCCATGGCAATGTTCATTTCTTGGTTTGTTTTACAATCCTGACTCCAACAACATATCTGCCACCTCTTCCGGGGTGTTGAATGGCATGCCATCGAGAAGCTCATTGTCGGATAACTCATTGGAGAGGTCTTTGGCCTCTTTCTCAGTGAGTCGTGGCGTGCCCTTGTCGTCCTTGGCGTTGAGCAGGAGATCAAGTATCTTGCTGCGGTATTCGTCTACTTCCATTGTCTCTTCGTATTTTTCTGTAAAGTTACAAAAAAATATCGAGACGCGCTGAATCATTAAACATTTTTCAATATCAGGCCCGAAAAGTAGTATTTCAAAGGGCTTTGCCTTTGCGTTTATATCGCGTCGGCGTTACGCTTGAATCGCGTCGCCTTTACGCTTGAATCGCGACGGCTTCACGCTTGAATCGCGACGCGATTCAAGCGTGAAGCCGATGACCCTCCGAAACAAGGACAACGGCACGGCATGAAAAGTTTAAAAATCTCACGCAAGAACGCCTATATTTCGCGTTTTTTATGTAAGTTTGCAGAAAACAAAGATGCAAATGGCAATGGACACCCATTGACCGAAAACCATAACAACTGAAAACCGAATATGACCATGGAAGTGAGAGACGTGTTTGAGATGCGCAGGGAAGGCAGGCATGAGGAGGCATACGGTGCCATATTGCAGCTATATGCCGTGCACCAGGGGCCTCATACCAACCTGTGCATGTTTTGGTGCACCAACGACATGTTCAAGCTGCGCGCACGGCAGAAGCGCATAGAGGAGGCGCGCCGTCTGCTTTTCCAGCTCGTGAAGCTCTATCCGCAGACCAAGGACAGGATGGGCCAGGGCAACCGCGCCATCATCAACGCCGCGCTCTGCATGGACAAGCTCACCGAGGGTTTCAACCTCCTCTATTTCATGCCCTACTACAACCGCATGACCGAGGTAGACTGGCAACCCTACGTGGTCAACGGCCACAAGGTGCCGTCGCTGGGCCAGCAGGTCGTGAACCACTTGCTCAAGGACATCGCCAAGCGCGACGCCGCCTATATCGACAAGGTGGCTGACCTCTTCAGGCTGGCATTCCAGAAGGCTCCTTATTATAAGGAGAACCTGCGCCATCTGGCTCAGATGCACAGCCTTGTGGGGCATACAGACAAGGCCGTGGACACCTACAAGAGGTTGCTCACGCGCCATCACGACAGTTATCTCTATGCCGAGCTTGCCAAGCTCCTCACGGACAACACCCAGAAAATAGCGCTCATGTGCCAGGCCGTCGTCAACCAGCGGCGCGACGAGTATGCCGCCAAGTATCATCTCGACCTGGCATGGCTCATGCACGCCACCTTGCCGCGGCGCGCAGCCTACGAGCTCGCGAGATACATGGACACGAAGCGGCGGCTCAACCAGCGCGTCGCCCCGTCGGCCATCAAGCTGCAAGAGCGGCTGAAGGACGTGCGCCCCGTCACAGCCCAGGAGGAGCAGACGCTCTACGACAGATCGGCTGAAGCCGTGAGGGGAATACTGGCAAAGACGGCATAATGAATGAGACTGGCTATACATAATTGTCAAGACCAAATATTTTGCAAAAAATCTTCTGAAGATTTGGAGAATCCCGAACTTCTCGGTACTTTTGTAATATCCTCGGATTGTTTGTATCGTGTTACCGACACTGATCCGTGGCAAGACAGTGGATTTATGGATACTATTCGATAATAGCAATTATAAAAGCGAAAGAATTGCTTTTGGCGGAAGAAATGTTCGGACAAAAATTAACGACACAGTTAAATTTGAAATAATAAGAAAGTATGAGTGAGCAGGATTTGGAGTTATATTTGAAGAGAATTGATGAGGGCTTGTCCGAATCAGGGAAAAAGTTACTCAAAGAATATGCTTTGCGTGACGAGGCGTTGGTTGAAAGCGATGAAAACGGCAATGTGGTATGTGTTCCGGCACGAGACATTCTTGCTGAGCATCCGGAATTGCGTATGTAATGTTGAGTCACGATTACTGAAAAACAAAGATACGCAATAGGTTGAAACAAAAAATACAAAGATACGAAAATCAAATTGTTTATTTTGCTATTGGCAATGTTTATGGTTGCCACAAGTAACTCCTTTGCCCAAGCAAGTTTCGAGACAATTGACGGAATACGTTATCTGATTGATTCTGATGCGAAGACCGCAACGGTCGTGCCGCTGAGTGACGACCAAAAGTATTCAGGTAATGTTGTAGTGCCAGAAAAAGTAAAGGCAACGGACGGGGCGAAATATCCTGTTACGACATTTGGGGATAATGCATTTAAAAACTGTGATAAATTAACAAATATCACGATACCGTCGTCTGTCACGGCTTTGGGTAGTTCTTGCTTTCTAGATTGCTCCGGTTTGACAAGTATTACCATTCCATCTTCTGTCACAACTTTGAGTGATGATTGCTTTTCTGGTTACTCTAATTTGGCCAGTATAACCATTCCTTCATCAGTTACTTCATTGGGTAGTGATTGCTTTCAATCTTGCTCTAAATTGGCCAGTATAACTATTCCTTTATCAGTAAAAAAATCGATTACGAATGCTTTTACGGCTGTGATTGTCTCGAGTCAGTAACATTCAAGGGTGAATGTCCAAAGGGCACAATAGATAGTTCTATTCCTACCACTTGCATTTTCTACGTCCCCAAAGCATATCTTCAAGATTACAAGGATGCCTTAGGCAGCAAATATCCTTACATTTATGCTTCAAAAGACGAAGATGGGCAGGGCGATGACAAGCCCGCTACCGCTTGCGCCACGCCAACCATCACTTATTCTGATGGCGAACTCCAGTTTGCAAGCACGACAGACGGAGCACTGTATCACTACACTATCACGGACACCGACATCAAGAACGACGCTTATAGCGAGGACGGCAAGGTGCAACTCGCCGCAGCCTACAACATAACCGCCTACGCCACGGCAGACGGCTACAAGCAATCCGGCAAGGCCACGGCAGTGCTCTATTGGGTGAAGGCGAATGGCAACCTGGAGAGCACATCAACCAACATCAACCAAGCCAAGACGCGTGGCATCGTGGCAACTTCGCACGATGGCATAGTGACGCTTTCCGGTCTAGACAATGGCGAGGAAGTACGCTTCTATGCCGCTGACGGCAAGCAGATTGGCGTGGTCAAGGCGATAGACGGCGTGGCATCGCAAGCCGTCTCCCCCGCCTATCTTGTCATCGCCAAGATAGGCTGCCAAGCCATCAAGATTGCCGTGAAATGATATAACCATCTTACACATACAAAAAATGCAGCCAACCTCCTAAATCCACAGGACGATTGGCTGCATTTCTCATTATGTAACATCACTGAATTAATCCCATCATCCACTTCAGTGCATTCACTCGTTTTATCCCGTTGTAGTCGGCCGTTGGGTCATCATCGAGTGTTAGGATATACTTGGGATACTGGTCTTTGATTTGTTGCAATGATGCGAGCTCACGTTTTAGGGTATTCTCATCGCGCACGGTGGCAGCCACTTGGTAATAGGTGATGCCATCTTCGTCTATTGCCACGAAGTCCACCTCAAGGCTGTCCACCTTTCCAATGTACACTTTTTTCTGCCGGTGAAGCAACTCCAAGTAGACCACATTCTCAAGTATACGCCCAGCGTCAAATGAGCGTGAGCCGAGGAGCATACGGCGCAAGCCTATATCCACGAGATAGTATT
>DAINOS010000139.1:0-4180 GCA_036743855.1 Prevotella sp.
TTTTCCTAAAGACTTTCTATGAGGTTATAGCCTTGCCGCTAACCATACGAGTGGTAAAGTTCATGAAGAAGCATGAGGGGGAGGATGCCTACGATAATGGCGTAGATTACAATATACTTAAGATTTTCAATATTTAGACAAGCAATGACAGAAAGAAAAGAAGAAGGGCTCAAGGCCCTTGGCAAGAAAACTCAATACAGGATGGATTACGCGCCTGAGGTGCTTGAGACTTTTGTCAACAAGCATCAGGGCAACGACTATTGGGTTCGATTCAATTGCCCGGAATTTACGTCCCTGTGCCCAATTACGGGCCAGCCTGACTTCGCTGAGATTCGCATCAGTTACGTTCCAGACGTGAGGATGGTGGAGAGCAAGAGCTTGAAGCTCTATCTGTTTTCCTTCCGCAATCATGGTGACTTTCATGAGGATTGCGTTAACATCATCATGAAGGACCTCATCAAATTGATGGATCCTAAATATATAGAGGTGACAGGACTGTTTACTCCACGCGGTGGTATAAGCATTTACCCTTACGCCAACTATGGTCGCCCAGGAACCAAGTATGTGGCGTTGGCGGAGAAACGTTTCGCCACGCACGAATAATCGTAAAAGTATTGTTTATAAAATCCATCAAGTGTCCGGTAGGCTCTTGATGGATTCTTTTTCGCCCACCACCCATATTATATCGCCAGCGGCAAACTTGCGATTGGGGTTCATGCATGTAAGGCTGTCTTGACCTTCCTCAACGCCAACCACCATGCAATTGTATTGCTCACGTATGCCGCTTTCCTTGAGAGTACGGCCAATGAATGGGCTGTCCTTGCCAAGCTTTACCTTTTGCAGCTTCATCTCTCGCAGTTCAATCTGCGTATCCTCCGCCTCCACGTCGGTCCTTATGGCATGTGCGAAGACTTTAAGCTGTTCATCGTTGCCAATGGCTTGCAGACGGTCGTTGGGAAAGATTATGGTGTTGCCCCCAGGAATGTTTATGCGCTTGTGGCCACGGAGAATGCTGCTCACATATACTCCATAGCGTGAGCTTAACCTAAGCTCCCCCAGTGTCTTGCCAGCCCAAGAGGAATCCGTGGGAACGTCGACATCGGAGATGTGAATGTCGCGCTCCACAAGGTTCTTTTCAAACAGGGGCTTGCGCTTGCCTTCAACCTGTGCCTTGACATCGCGTGAGTGGAGGTTGGCGATGAAACGACGTTCCATGCCTATTGAACTTTTCTTGAGTCGGCGTGACAGCACCATGAGAAATATCAGTGTCACGGCGAGGGTTATCACTATGGCGTTAGCGAAGCGCGCAAGGTAGTTGCAGACATAAAACAGAATAGTTGCAGCAATGGTCACTCTCGCCAACACGGTGAAAATCAAGGGAAGGCGATTGAGTCGGCTTTCTGTCCAAAGTTCCTTGAACTCTTCACTATGGTTGTTTTTCATGACCAAGGCTCGCATGAAAGGTGATATGCATACGAATGTCAACAGTCCTGTTGCACCATTTGCCCACCAGTGTGGGAGTATGTGGCGGAAAAATTGCAAGACGAAGGTCAGCATCACCGCGCTTACTGCAATGCACAATACGGTGTATATGAGCGTGTTTATGCTCATCTTGCGCAATAATCTGCGCCATGTTGACAGTTCCTTGGTAGTGGTCTGGTGGGCGGTGCCTAAGTGGTTGAGTCGTCGTGTCCATCTGCGTGGCAATGCCTTTGTAATGCCATTGTAGGCTGGCACCGCGGCACGTATCATATAAGGAGTGATGAAAGTAGTGACAACACTAACAGCCACTATGACTGGATATATGAAACTGCTTATGACCTTGAGCGACAGTCCGAGGGAGGCTATGATGAAGGCAAACTCGCCAACCTGGGCCATGGAGAAACCACAACGCATGGCCGTTTTCAATGGTTGTCCAGACAGCATATAGCTGAATGTGCCAAACACCGCTTGGCCAACCATGATGGCAATGACCAAAATAACAATAGGCAAAGCATAGCCGACAAGAACCTTAGGGTCCACGAGCATGCCCACTGACACGAAGAAAATAGCACCAAAAAGGTTTTTCACCGGTGCCACGACTCTTTCTATGCGCTCTACCTCTATTGTCTCGGCAAGTATGCTGCCCATGACAAAAGCGCCAAAGGCCGATGAGAAGCCAACTGCCGTGCTAATCCATGCCATGGCGCAGCAAAGACCAAGGGCTACGATGACCAGTGTCTCGTCGGTCATCAGCTTGCGTGTGACGCGGAGCAGTGTAGGAATGACATATAGGCCAACGAGAAACCACAATATGAGAAAGAAGCCAATCTTCAGCAACGAGCCAACCATTTGCGCCCCGTCAGGGTCACTGCCAGAGGCTATTGCCGAAAGCATGACCATCATGACGATGGCGAGAATGTCCTCAAGTATCAAGACGCTCATTACGAGTTTGGCAAACGATTGCTGGGAAAGTCCCATGTCATCGTAGGCCTTGTAAATAATGGTAGTGGACGACATGGCAAGCATGCCGCCAAGGAATACGCAGTCCATGTGGCTCCATCCGAAGAGGTGCCCCACGGTCATGCCCATCATCGACATGAAAAACACTGTGCATACGGCGGCTATGATCGGTGCCAATCCCATCTTCAATATCTTCTTGAAAGAAAAGTCGAGACCAAGGGAGAACAGCAGAAACATCACGCCGATGTCTGCCCACGTTTGTATGTCGGCCTTGTCTACAACCGACATAGTAAGTGGCAAATGTGGAGACACGATGAAGCCTGCTACGATATAGCCAAGCACCAGGGGTTGTTTGAGGCGCTTGAAGATAAGCGTCACAATGCTTGCCACGATGAGTATCAATGCCAAGTCTTTAACGAGGGCTGGGAGTTCTGCCATAGATACGCTTTGTTTTTAAAGTCTTAACTAATATGCAAAGATACTGTTAATCATTGTGACAGAAGCACGTCTTTGTAGTATTCTTCATATTTTTTCGCGACTTTTATATAGTCGTGGTGCTTATGGATGTATTCAATGCTTTGCTTTTTGAGTGTAGGAATTAATTCAGGGTGTAGCACCAAGTGTTCTAATTGTTGATAAACGCTCTCATACGTAGGCAAAACGTTGACAATCGGGCGTAAGTCTTTCTCGTGCAGAATCTCATAATTCTCTGGTTCTCCACCACCTATACAGATAATTCCCCTTGACATGGCCTCAAGCGGATTCATGCTTGGAGTGTAACTGTATAACTGATCAAGAATGGCATCACTTCCGTTCATCATTTCAACATACTGCTTGAACGGAACGCTTTCTGCTATGCGCAATTCTACCTTTTCAGGATATTTTTCGGCAATGGCTTGGGCTGCCTTCAGCATTATGTCAGTGCCTTTGTACATGCTTCTTTCCTTGTTGATGCCAATGAACAGCTTAACCTTTTGGGGAATGGCATCGGAAATATCTTCGGATTTGGCAAGCGGTCGTATCGGGAAAGGAATAAACGTGGTCTTTTGTGGAAAGTTTGGATGATAGCATACCCAGTATTCGTACAGGCCAGTGATAATTCCGTCGCAGTCATCAGCAATCATCTTGTTGAGCCGTTCTTTGGCTGTTCCAAGCCAGTCTTTTCTCTCCATCATCGCGTCCGCGTTGGAGCGCAATTGGTCGCCTATGTTGAAATCGCTGTATCTCAAAGGCTTGTCTTGACAGCAAACGTGCACCCAATAGTAATCCATGCCAAATCCGCCCAAGATAACTTTCTTGTTATGTTTTCTCAAATACCTATATACAGGGAATATGCGCTCTGCCTCCAATTCCAAGAACATGGGGTTGATGAGTTGCACGATGTCGAATCCACGTAGTTTATGCAGAATTGTTAATAACTTTATCAAATATGCGATTCCTCCGAGTTTTCCAGGCTTGCGCACCAAGTCAATGTCACGAGGGTAATTTTTCCAAAAGTCACCGTTGGAGAGCACGGTCACTTGATGCCCAAGCTGGCGCAGTCCATCGGCAAGTGTTGCATGCACATTGCTGTATTCTCCTAAAAGTAGTATTTTCATGATTATCTGTGCGATTTCAAAGGTGAAGTTATGAGTCGTGACGATAAACCACAAATTAATGGTTTTTATGAATCTTGTGAATGATTTTGTTGAGTTTGCATAATGTATGATAGCCTAAAATGTTTAAAAGTTTGAGTTTA
>DAINOS010000139.1:4190-6895 GCA_036743855.1 Prevotella sp.
ATGATACCCAACAAAGTTGAGCAGCCTCAGCTTTAAAGGTTTGATAGCCACTATTTGGCTGAGTCTTCTAACATCGTTGACAAGTGTTGGATTATCCTCATATTTTCCTGATAAGTCGTAGAGGTCAAGCAGGACATTTAATATCTTCGCCATGAAGAGTTGGAGGCAACATCCATATTTCTCTATAAAGTCTTGGCGCCCCCAAATCTCCTGAAGTAAGTATTCAAGTGTTTGGCTGTGTCCTTGATATAGGTTGTATAAGTCCTCATATTTGGCATTGGCAGTGATTCCTTTTGAGTTCCAATAATAATAGTAACATCCTACGTTGGTAACTCGTATGACAGGGTGAGCCTGTGAAGATGGGTAAAGTCAGCGCGTCTTCAAAATTCTTTCCTTGTGGGAAACGGATATGGTCGAATAGCTTATGTTTATATATCTTATTGCAAGCATAGGTATGTTGGAACGCTCTTTCCTTGAACCAATATTCTATTTCAGAGGTGTATTCGTGTGGGGTGAACGACAACAGATGTTGTTTGTGAGGGTGTCCATATCGTTCCAATGCTGGATATTCCAATATGTCCACATTGGGGTGTAGGTAAAGTTCATTCATGAGAGGTTGTAGCGTATTCGCTTGAATGGCATCGTCGCTGTCTATGAAAGTGATGTATTCACCTTCAGCCTGGTCAATGCCGGCATTGCGAGCATTGCTTAGACCTCCATTCGCCTTGTGAACAACTTTGATACGTTTATCATTTTGAGCATAGTCATCACACATACTCGGACAATTGTCTGGTGATCCATCGTCTACGAGGATGATTTCATAGTCGATGAATGATTGCAGTAAGACACTTTGTATGCACCTGTCCAAAGTGTCTTGTGTTTTATATATGGGAATGATAATGCTTAGCTTCATGTTTGCAAAGTTACGAATATCTTTACTTCTTTTGCGTTGGAAATAAGAAAAAAGCACTTGCACTACTGTCCACGAAAACTATTCCAAAGTCGACGTAACAAGTAAATAAAAAAAATGGTTGTCGCTACCCATATTCATGGAGATGGTCTCCACATTCTGAATTGTGGTCAAGGTCTCGTTGTTGCCCACCAAGGCATGATGCTCAACGATGCTCATGCTACCACTCTCATCTACTACTAAAAGATTGAACACTCCAGGCGAGCATAACTCAGAGTCTGCATTGTTTACGCAACCATACGAAAAAAGCAGTTACGACATCCGTAACTGCTTTTTTCGTGTGGACCAGCTAGGGCTTGAACCTAGGACCTCCAGATTATGAGTCTGTTGCTCTAACCAACTGAGCTACAAGTCCAAAAATGATGCTTGTCAAAATAAACGACGTTAGTGGCGTGTTTCTTGTTAAGCGAGTGCAAAGGTATGCCTTTTTCGTGTAATAAACAAATTTTCGTCGGCTTTTTTTGAGAATTTCGACATTATTCTTTCTTTTCTTCCGCGTAATGTTGCGAGATTGGATAATGTGTGTTATATTTGCAATATCAGAAATTGTTTATATATGCTTATTATAACACGAAACACGCGTGACTATGGGCCATACGAAGAGACCGTGGTCGCAAAGTATGTGGAAGAGGGTAGGCTTCTCCTCAACGACAAGGCGCGGGATGTCGCCACGGGTGAGGAAGGAACGATAAAACAACTTTTGGCTCTCAAGGGCATCCGTCCGAGGGTCAAGAGCAATGGCACATTGTTTAAGCAACTGGCGCATGTGGGCCGCGACTTCATTTTCCCACGCGAGGACATCAGTCGCCATTCGCTCATTGAGGACAAGCGGCTGCTTATTCTTGCCATAGCGGGCTTGTCGTTGTCGGTCATCATGCTTTTGCCCATAGGCGGCATTTTTGTTTTCTATGTGGTGTCGCTGTATTTTGCAACCATTTGGGGCTTGTTCTTCGCTTGGTTGTTCAGCACGCGCCAGGTAAACGCCAAGACAACCATCACTACTTTCTTTCTCACACAAGCCGGAGTGTTCCTGATTTTTGGCACGCTACACAGCCTCAACTTTTTCAACATCTTCACCGAGGCGGCTTTTCCGCTGAGTATCATAGGATACGTGCTCGGCGTGGGTCTAACCGAGGAGTTTACAAAGATGATACCGCTCATAATCCTTCAGCGACGCAGCCGTGAGCCCATGCTGCCACAGACGATGGTCTATTTCGGGCTTATCGCCGGCATAGCCTTTGGCGTTTTTGAGGGAGTGCAATACCAGACCACTATAAACGTGCGCGCTGACTATACCACGGCTTTCGTGCTCAACATTGCCCGTCTCACCTCATTGCCGTTTCTCCATGCCATTTGGTGTGGCATAGCGGGCTATTATCTCGGCATGGCAGGGCTTTACCCACGCTATCGCCACGCGCTGTGGTTCCTTGCGCTTTTGGTGCCAGCGGTACTTCATGGACTTTACGACTCATTCGCCAACGTTTCTTACATGGTGTCGTTGCTGGTGGCTTTCGGCAGCGTGTTGTTGCTGATGGCTTATATGAGACGGAGTGGTAAATTAAGGGAAAGGCTTCGTGAAAATGATTAAACCAATTAGGATATTCTTTGCAGTCTTGGTTTCCGCCTGTCTCATGTCGTGCGACTTGGAGACAAGTGACAACGGCAAGCTCGATGGCTTTTGGCATTTGGAGCGTGTTGACACCCTCGCCACTGGCGGCTCTCTCGACATGACGGG
>DAINOS010000140.1:0-6833 GCA_036743855.1 Prevotella sp.
GTTATGCCATACAATAAGTCTCATGCTATCCTATATATAATAATGTTCGCGCGTAAATTATTATAAAAGGGATTCCTCTCTATCATAAAGATACTCCTCTCTATCATAAAGATACTTCTCCCTATTATAAGGATATTCCTCTTAGTAATGTTAATGCTTGGAGGCTCTTATGGAGGTTATAAATTCTTATCGTGATAAAATGACCGTGATTTTCGTGATTACCGCTTTCGCTTGAATGTAATCGGCATTTGGCTTGAACGTCATCACTATTACGCTTGAATGCCGTTGCCCTTACGCTTGAATGCCGTTGCCTTTACGCTGGCATGGTGACAACCTCCATGCGTGCCATGCACGCAAAGTCGTAGTTGTTGTATGAGTTGTTTTTAATCTGTGAATGAAAGACACCCACACGAATCAGCATAGAACCAAAATATATCCATGTTTTTGTTCCATTGATTCTCTTCTTTTGCCGCGCTATTCGCCTAAAATATTTAATTTTGCAGTTAATTATGCAGAAAGAAACAGACGAAAAGTTTATGCGGCGGTGCCTTCAGCTTGCCGCCAACGGATTGCTCATCACCAAGCCCAACCCCATGGTTGGCGCGGTGATAGTGGATGGTGACGGGAGGATAATAGGAGAGGGCTTCACCTCGCCGGTGGGCGGTCCTCATGCCGAGGTCAACGCCTTCGCTTCGGTGAGGAAAGAGGACGAGGCATTGCTGCATGGCGCCACCATATATGTGTCGCTTGAGCCTTGCAGCCATTGGGGACACACGCCACCGTGTTGCGACTTGATTATAAGCAAGGGTGTGAAGCGGTGCGTCTGCGGCTGCGTGGATCCTTTCGCCAAGGTGCAGGGCAGAGGAATACGGCGCATGCGCGACGCTGGCATAGAGGTGACGGTAGGCGTGCTTGAGGATGAATGCAAGGCTATGAACCGACGCTTTATGGTCTTCAACCAACATGGAAGACCCTACATCGTGTTGAAATGGGCGCAGACTGCCGACGGGTTTATCAGCGGTAAAGGTGGAGCGCCGATTCGCGTGTCAACGCCTTTCACCCAGATGCTGTCGCATAAGTTGCGTGCCGAGAGCGATGCCATTCTCGTGGGTCGCCACACCTTGGAGACTGACCATCCACGCCTTGACGTGAGACAATGGAGCGGCAAGAGCCCCGAGGCAATAGTGCTGTCGCACAGCCTAAAGAGCGTGCCCGACGGTTTCGTGTGCCTTGACAGCATAGAGACCGTCATGGCCCATTTGGTTGAGGAGCAGTGCCAAAGCTTGATAGTGGAGGGTGGCGCTCTGACGCTGAAAGCGTTTCTCGACCGTGGTTTGTGGGATGAGATTCGCGTGGAGACATCGCCTATGGTCGTGGGCGAGGGCGTTGAGGCTCCACGGCTGCCTTCGGGCATAGTGGTCGCACGGCGAGAGTGCTACGACGGCAACGTCATCTGTTGGTATCATCGGGAGTAGGCTCAGCTGCCATCTCCATGTCATCCTCAGCTATTGGCTTGTATCTGACAGCACGGTCTTGCAGATAGATGTGGTTGAGCGTGAAGGCGAGTGACCTCAGCGTGTCTTCGCGCCTGTCGGGACTTAGCTCGCATTCCCACACCACGATGACATGCCACCCCATCTTGGCGAGCTTGCGATGCTCTTCCTTGTCGCGCTCTTGGTTGCGCCTTATCTTCTTCTCCCAAAACTCGACATGAGTCTTTGGCATACGGAAGTCCTTGCAGTCGTGGCCATGCCAAAAGCAGCCGTTCACGAAAATGCACGTGCGGTATTTGCGCAGCACGATGTCGGGGTGGCCTGGCAGACGGTTGCGGTTCAGCCGGTAGCGGAACCCGAGTCGCCAGAGATATTTCCTCACCGTCAGTTCGGGCTTCGTGCCTTTCGAATGGACCGCGGCCATCATCTTGCTTCGCTTGTCTTTTGAGATTTCTGCCATGGGAATGTCTTTTCGTTCGCAAAAGTAGCAATAATGTGTGGATAATGTCTTACCTTTGTCCCAAAAAGAATAACGATGAATACTAAATCACTATTCTTGTCTATTGCCATGTCGATGTCCCTTATAGGCTGTGGGACAAACAACGACAATGACGACCAAAGACCAACCATGACAATAGCAGAATACCCCGTGGTGGATTGCTCCACGTCTAGAAAGAGAGTGGCTATGTCCCCCTTGCCAAATAGCATTGATTGATTTTTTACGATGAGATACAAAAAAAGCCGTCGGGAAATGTTTTCCCAACGGCTTTTTTCATATAATGTGTGATTTACGCCTTTGCTTAGTCACCAGACAGAGAGAAGCGCTTGAAGGCCAAAACCTTCAGACCCTTAGCTTGCTTGTTGAGCCACTGAGAGACGCTCTCCTTGCCACCCTCGTCGCCGAACTGGAACTCCTGGTCCACGAGGCAGCTCTCCTTGAAGAACTTAGCCATGCGGCCCTTTGCGATGTTCTGGATCATCTGCTCCTTAAGGTTGGCGGCAGCCGTGACAGACACTTCCTTGCGGATTTGCTGAGCCTTGTCGGCCTCCTCTTGTGTGAGCCAGCCCTTAGCCACGTTGCTTGCGATGTGGTCATCGCTGTCAACGAGGTTGGCGTTGATGCCAGCCTTCTTCAAGGCGACATTCACCTGGCGCTCAACCTGCTCTTCCTTGGTCTTCTCGATGGCGATGCGAAGCTCCTCGTCCTTCACGTTCTGAGGAACGCTTGCCTCATCGAGAGCCACAGGCTTCATGGCAGCCACCTGCATGGCAACCTTGTAGCCAGCGTCCTCGTTAGCGTCGGAGAGCTGAACCATGGTAGCCAGGGTGTGGCGACGCATGTGGTCGTATACAGAGATGTTGGCACCCTCGAGCACGTTGTAGCCGTCGAGCTCCATCTTCTCGCCCACGACACCTGAGCGACGTGTGACAGCCTCTGCGACCGTGATGCCGTCCTTTGTCTGCAGGTTCTTCACCTCATCGAGAGTGTGAGCCTTGGCAGCGATGGCAAGGTCGAGAATCTCCTGTGTCAGGGCGATATAGTCGGCACCGTTGGCAACGAAGTCGGTCTCGCACTTCAATGCGATCATTGCGGCGAAGCCATTGTCGTTCTTCACGAGAACGCAACCATTGGATGTGGTACGGTCGGAACGCTTTGCGGCGATAGCCAAACCACGCTCACGTACGAGCTCCACAGCCTTGTCGATATCACCATCAGCCTCGGCGAGGGCCTTTTTGCAGTCCTTCATACCGGCGCCGGTCATGGCGCGCAGCTTCTTGATGTCTTCAATTGTAACAGCCATAATTGTGTTTTCTATTTTATTGTTGATGTCTTACTCAGCTGCGGGAGCTGCCTCTTCTGCCTTAGGAGCCTCTGTTGCTGGAGCCTCCTCACGGCGTGCGCGACGGTTGCGACGGCGACCCTCAGCAGCCTCTTCTGGCTGTTCAGCGGCGGCCTTGTCGTCAGCCTTCTCTGCCTTGTGCTCCTCCAGACCCTCTGCGATAGCTGCGCAGCAAGCGTCGAGAATGGTCTCAACGGAGTCCTTGGCGTCGTCGTTGGCAGGAATCACGTAGTCGATGTTGCGTGGGTCAGAGTTGGTGTCAACGATACCGAACACGGGGATGCCCAGGCGGTTGGCCTCCTTCACGGCGATGTGCTCTTTCAGCACGTCAACCACGAAGAGTGCAGAAGGCAGACGGTTGAGGTCGGCGATAGAGCCGAGGTTCTTCTCCAACTTGGCGCGCTGGCGGTTGATCTGCAGCAGCTCGCGCTTAGAGAGGTTAGAGAATGTGCCGTCGTTCATCATCTTGTCGATGTTGGCCATCTTCTTCACTGCCTTGCGGATTGTGGGGAAGTTGGTGAGCATACCACCTGGCCAGCGCTCGATGACGTAAGGCATGTTGACGCTTGCTGCCTTCTCAGCAACCACGTCCTTGGCCTGCTTCTTTGTGGCCACGAAGAGAATCTTGCGACCGCTCTTGGCGATGGCCTTGAGAGCCTCTGCGGCCTCGTCAATCTTGGCTACGGTCTTGTTGAGGTCGATGATATGAATGCCGTTGCGCTCCATGAAGATATAAGGAGCCATTGCGGGATTCCACTTGCGTTTCAGGTGACCAAAGTGGCAACCAGCCTGAAGCAGCTGTTCGAATGTTGTTCTTGACATTTTTGTGTTCTTGTTTTAAAATTGTTTACTTTCCTTGTTAATTCTATCTCATTGATTAGAACCAGCAGGCAGGTAGCCGTAAGGATCCTGCCTGTTTGGATGCTAAACCGCGGATTAACGCTTACTGAACTGGAAGCGACGGCGAGCCTTGGGCTGACCTGGCTTCTTACGCTCAACGGCACGGCTGTCGCGTGTGAGGAAGCCGTTGTCCTTGAGGTTCTTCTTGTCTTCTGCGTTAATCTTCACCAGGGCGCGAGCGATGGCGAGACGCAGAGCCTGGCTCTGGCCTGTGTAACCACCACCATCGAGGTTGGCCTTGATGTCGTATTTCTCAGCGACCTCAAGCAGCTGCAGGGGCTGCTTCACCACGTAGCGGAGAATGGCTGATGGGAAATACTTCTCTATATCTTCTTTATTGATTGTGATCTTACCGGTACCCTCTGTGAGGTAAACGCGGGCTACGGCGCTCTTGCGGCGGCCGATTGCGTTGATAACTTCCATCTCTAATGATTATTTATACTGGTTAATGTCGATGTTCTTTGGCTTCTGGGCAGCCTTGTCGTGCTCAGCGCCCTCGAAGATGTAAACGTTGTCCATGAGTGAGCGGCCGAGGGGACCCTTCGGCAGCATGCCCTTGATGGCGTGGCGCAGCATCTTGTCGATGCCGTTTGGACGTGTGCGCAGGTCGGCAGGCGTGTTGAAACGCTGGCCGCCTGGATAACCAGTATAGCGCGTGTAAATCTTGTCTGTCTCCTTCTTGCCAGAGAAGACAACCTTGGCTGCGTTGATGATGATGACGTTGTCACCGCAGTCTACGTGAGGTGTGAAGCTGGGCTTGTATTTGCCGCGGAGCAGCTTTGCGACCTTTGAGCACAGACGGCCCACGATCTGGTCGGTGGCATCCACGACGACCCACTCCTTCTTTGCCGTCTCCTTGTTGGCGGAGACAGTCTTGTAACTTAATGTGTCCATTTTTTGAACTGAATGAATAATAAAAATGAATGTTTAATAATTGTATCGGATGAACAGGGGCCTCGCGGTGCCTCCAGTCTAAAAGAGACCATCCATGGCTTTAACCCTGAACGCATGGGCGATTCTCTAACCGTGACGCATGGCCTTACGCGACACTATTAACACGCCTGTGCTGGGACGGTTCTAAGAGTGCCGTCTCAATCCAGTGTGCAAAGGTACGGATATATGATGAGTAATTTGATATTGTGGGTCAGTGGATTACGTTTGTTTATATATTATTAACAAACAGAGCGCAAGAAATGGTTTTATGTGGATTATTTACGAGGATGATTATCGAAGTTTGAAAGATTATTCGTATTTTTGCCAAAAGAATCAGGATTAATTGATACGACTATGAAACTCGCTTTTTTGATTAACGCACAGAAAGACGCATGTCATTTGCGCGACCTCGTAAGCAGTCTTCCTGCTGACGCTGAATTTTACATCCACGTGGATAGCAGCCGTGACCTGCAACGCTTCACGCGTCAGGTGCATGGCGAGAATGTTCATTTCCTCACTCGCAGGATAAGAACATTCGCTGGCGGTCTCAATGAAGTGAGGGCTCAGGTGCGGCTGATTCGCGAGGCCCTTTCCTGTGGGGCTGATTACCTCGTGGCGATAGACGGCCTTGACTATCCTCTGTGGAGCAATGAACGCATTGACAACTATTTCGCTGGCTTGGGTGGCAGACAAGTCCTTTCTGGTGTCGCAATGCCTGGCATGGGCAGGGTGGCATACAAGTATACCGACTTCCAGCTTTTCAGTGACCATGCTTGGGCGAGTGGCTCATTCAAGGGCAAGGCTCGCAAGCTCGCGTGTCGGTTGTTGTCGGGCAGTCATGTCCATAAGACTTTACGCATACATTGCCCGCTAAAGACTTATACATTATATAAGGGTGGCACGTCGTGGGCAATTACCCGAGAGATGGGAAACCTCATAGTGAGGGAGTGGGACGAGAACGATCACCTGAAGAATTATTTCCGCACGAGTTATCGTCCAGTGGAGACGTTCGTGCCCACCGTGGCGTTGAACTCCTCTTTCGCCGCGCAGTGTATGCGGGTTAATGGCAAGGATTATGATGAGCAGGCATTGATGCCTCTCACCTATTTCAATGGCAGACGCTCGTCTAAGATCCTCACCGAGGACGATTTCCAGGCGGTGTGCGACAGCGACAAGATGTTCGCGCGGCAAGTCGTCTCCGACTATAGCGACGGCTTGAAGAGCATGATAGATGCCAAGCGAAAGGAATAACAGATGCCGTTCTCGCATTATGAAATCTTCGTTACGTTAAATGCATAATGAAAAAACTATTGTCTATCATCCTGTTCATGCTTTCGCTTTTGCCAGTTGACGCGCGAAAGATAACCGTGCTGCAATGGAACATCTGGCAAGAAGGAACCATGGTGAAAGGGGGATACGAGGCTATCGTGGATGAGATTGCACGGTTGCGTCCCGACTTCGTCACGCTGAGTGAAGTGAGAAACTATCATGACA
The DNA here is from genome assembly GCA_036743855.1 of Prevotella sp. Lineage (GTDB taxonomy): Bacteria > Bacteroidota > Bacteroidia > Bacteroidales > Bacteroidaceae > Prevotella. The sequence goes on from DAINOS010000140.1 coordinate 6,662, forward strand.
CTAACTTCACCGCGAGGCTGTGCAAGTCGTTGCTACTGAAAGGTGTGCGATATTATTCTTTCAAGAGCTATGACACCGGCCTGTTGAGCCGTTATCCGATAGAGGATTCGCTGGTGGTCTTTCCTCACAACTGTGACCACGGAACAATACACAAGCTGACCGCCACGGTGGA
>DAINOS010000141.1:0-6788 GCA_036743855.1 Prevotella sp.
TTGAAGCCGACGATGGTGTTGTTCACTGGTTCCGCGCCCATCGTCACCTTGCTCGTGAGGGCTTGCTCGCCAAGGTGCTGCAACGTTCCTGAGAGCTGGAAGTTCTTTGAGAAATCATATTCCCAGTTCATGCCAAACATGGTCTTGCGCATCTGCGAGTAGTCGCTTTGGCTTTCCAACGACACGTTGACCGCCGTCCCAGCGTCGATGATGCTCTGGTTGAGTATCGTCACCTCACCTGCCGAATAGTCCACGGAGTAGTCGGAGCCTTCAACCAGTTTCACGCCGCCTGCCGTCACCACCACAGAGCCTTGTGGCACGTTGTAGGCACCAAGCGAGATGACATTGGCCTGCGTGCCACGATACTGGCCTTGAAGGATATACTTGTCCTTTTCGGCTATCTGACTGGCAATGGTCTTGGTTGAGTCGTAAAGTTCGGTGAAGGCATACTTGCTTGCCACGTCAGCCGCCACGCCATGCTTCACGAGATAATCGTAAATGCCTTTTCCGAAAGGCTCGGCCATTGGGAAGAACACGCGGCCGTTGCTCACCGTGTAGCCTTCCACATAGTCGAAATAGCCATTGCTGTGGGCCTTGTTGTTGTTGTCAAGACGGTCGGCGCCAAGTGCCTTTATTATTGGGGTGCCTTTCACCTGCTGCTCGGGTATGTAGTTGATGTATACGCCAGTGGTGTCGCTTTGGTATTTCACGTCGAGACGAAACTTCTCCTTCTCAACCGATGAGGCGAGGTAGTAGACGTTTTTCATCATCAGCGGCCAGTTGCCCTGCGAAGGGTTGTTGCTGGTGTTCTTCAGCGACTTCACGAAGAGGGCCTTCGACACGTCGGGCACGTCGCTCGCGAACTCACCCACCTGGTATGTTTGCCCGCCATAGGTGTACTCGTATGCCACGGCAAGCACCTGGTCGGTTTGCAGCGTGTTCCTAAGCGAAACGTATCCCAAGGCGTTGTTCACGGTGTACTCCGATGAGCTGAGCAGACGAGCGTTTTGCAATTTCTCATAGTCGGCGCCACCGCTGAGCCCCGCTCCGTCGAGCACGGTCGATGTTTGGTCTATGTCGCGTGCCGCGCTGTTGGCGGTGGTCATGGCCTCATATTCGGTATTGGCCTTGTTTGCCGGCACGGGGAGGCCGGTCGTCGCCCACCTTGTGTTGCTCACCTTCGTGTTCTCGCCAAGGTCGGTCAGAGCGATGATGTTTCTCGTGTTGGTTGTCGTTCCGCTCTTGTTGGTCACCCATATCTCCACGCGGTTTATGGTCACACCCGTGGTCAGGTTTGGCAGGGTTCGCATGCCGTCGTCGTAGTGGTCGTGGAAATAGCGCGCGAGGAAGAAGTGGCGGTTCTCCTCATAGTCGGCGGCGTTCATCTCGAACGATGACAACTGCTTGCCGCCCTGCGACGACACGCTCTTCGACGTGCTCTTCTTCTGCGATGCCACGAGCTGGAGCTTCAACTTGCCGAATTGCAAGTCGGTGCGGAGACCGAACAGGGCCGAAGCGCCTTGCACAAGCGAGGAGTTGGAGGGGAACGACACGTTGCCGCCTTCGATGAGCTTGATTATCTCATCCTCCTTGCCGTCATACTTGAGCTTCATGTTCTGCGAGTCGAAGTCGAATGTCGCGTCGGTGTTGTAGTTGAGGTTCATGTTCACCTTGTCGCCCACGCGGCCGTTCATGTTGAAGTTTATCTTCTCGTCGAAGTCCATCGACGTCTTCTTGCGCGACCTCACGGGCAGCGACGGGTTGTCGATGTTCTTGTATGTGGCGCCAAACTTAAGCTCTGCCGTGCCTTGCGTGCGAATGCGCACGCCGCCTGGCCCGAATATCTTTTCCGCGGGTCCGAGGTCGAAGTGCATGTCGCTGAAGTCGAACTTCTCCTTGCCCTTGCGCTTGTAAATCTCGTCGTTTTTGCCTCGATAGAACGTGTCGCGCCAGTGCTTCTCGCTCCACGCCATATACTCCTCAGGGGTCATCATTATCGGCGTGGCGAGCCACGTGCCGCCAATGCGCGTGCCTATGATGTAGCGGTTTATGGTGTCGTTGTACACCACGTCGTATTTTATGCCGTCGGGCCGCTGCAGGTCCATGGCGTTTTGGTCGAGGTCATCGTAGGTTATTGGCGTGGTGCGCTGTATTTTCCACCTTGTGCTGAGGCTGTCGGAAGGCATGACTGCCCAGCTCGTCATGGATATGGCGAGCAAAAACAAAAGAAGTATGTATGTCTTCCTGGTCACTTTATTCTCTTCAACGCTTCCTTTACCACCATCTCAACCTGAAGGTCGGGCTGCGCGGTCAGAATCTCCACCACGACCTTTGCCGATGGCGCGGGCGAGAACCCGAGCATGGTCAGAGCCGACACTGCCTCGTCTTTCACCGCGGTGTTTACCGAAGGTCCAGCAGAGTGCTGCTTGGCCACGTGCAGCTCCTCGGCGATGCCTGTGGACACTATCTTGTCCTTCAAGTCGAGGATGACGCGCTGCGCCGTCTTCAAGCCTATGCCCTTCACGCTCTTTATCATCTTCTCGTCGCCATTGGCTATGGCGTTGCACAGCTCCGTGGGAGTAAGGCTCGAAAGCATCATGCGGGCGGTGTTGGCACCTATGCCCGACACAGAGATGAGCATGCGATAAAGCTCACGCTCCTGCTTGGTGGCAAAGCCGTAAAGGGTGAAACTATCGTCGCGCCCGCCAGTTGTCAACTGCTCGTGCACAAAGAGTTTCACGTCTTTCAGCCCTTGTATCTTCGTGTATGTGGTAAGCGATATGTTGAGGGCATAGCCCACGCCGCATGCCTCCACCACCGCCAAGGCTGGCGACAGCTCGGCCAATGTGCCTTTTATGTATTCTATCATTTGCTCAGAAATATATATTACCCGTAGTCAGGCGTAATTATACAATGTTCCTTTTTCACAAACGATATTTTTCCTCCTTTTATTATATATTGTCGTGAGAATAATTCATGCAGCCCGCAATTTTGGCTGCCTTGATACAATGATTAACGCAATATACCACTTGAAACAAAGGGTCCAATTATATCAATTATCAACCAAATCGCTACGGATATAACATCCCATTTCTTGCATTTTTTATAATTCTTTATCAAGAAATAGACACAAACAATTGCTGTGAATATGTAACCAACTGTCATAATAAGACTTAGCTTATCATGCCATTCAAAAATATTAGACAGTAACGACATCAAAATCAAGATGTCATTGGCTATGTCGATAAAATATCGCAGCATACTTTATAGGCTTTTTGCAATATTAATCAATAATATTGTACTTGAAACGATATTATACATAAAATAACAATATTAACCTTAGTTGGCCTACAATTCGCTTGTCTGTATATTTCCGCCCCTGATTTGTTACGATTCCATAAAAAGAAGGGGGTAATGTTGCGGTTAACGAGATAAACATTTACTTTTGCAAGAGGAAAATCATGGATTCATAAACAAGTGATTGTAAACCAATAAAAGCGAAGTGATTGTAAACCAATAAAAGTAGACACACATAAAAAACATTTTAGCTATGAAAAAGATAAGAGCGGCCGTGGTAGGCTACGGCAACATTGGTAAATTCTCAGTAGAGGCGTTGGAAGCGGCACCAGATTTCGAGATCGCCGGCGTGGTGCGCCGTCAAGGTGACAAGAACAAGCCTTTGGAGCTTGAGCCCTACGAGGTGGTGGACGACATACAGAAGTTGAGCAATGTGGACGTCGCCATTCTCGCCACACCGACACGTCTATGCCCCGACTACTCACAGCAAATCACGAAGTTGGGCATCAACACGGTGGACAGCTTCGATATGCACCACTTCATCCTCGACTATCGCAAGAAGCAGATGGAGAACAACAAGCAGACTGGCACGGTGAGCGTCATCTCCGCTGGTTGGGACCCGGGAAGCGACTCGGTGGTGCGCGTGCTCATGCAGGCTCTCGCACCCAAGGGATTGAGCTATACCAATTTCGGCCCAGGCATGTCGATGGGTCACTCGGTCGTGGCTCGCTCAAAGAAAGGCGTGAAAGACGCGCTCTCGATGACCATACCACTTGGAGAGGGCATACACCGCCGCATGGTCTACGTGGAGCTTGAGGATGGCGCGAAACTTGAGGACGTGACCCACGAGCTCAAGGAAGACGACTATTTCGCGCACGATGAGTTGCACGTCTTCGCCGTGAAGAGCGTGGATGAGTTGAGAGACATGGGGCACGGCGTTCACATGACACGCAAGGGCGTGAGCGGAAAGACGCAGAACCAGCGCATGTCGTTCGACATGAGCATCAACAATCCAGCCCTCACCGGTCAGGTGCTCGTGGCAGTGGCTCGCGCCACCATGCGCTTGCAACCAGGATGCTACACCATGCCTGAGATTCCTGTCATCGACCTTCTGCCAGAATCTCGCGAAGACATAATCGCAACGTTGGTATAAGACAAATAATGCCGGTTTGCACAGGAACCTTTCTGTCTATCTCCTACTCGTCATTTGCGGAACGCGTCGAGCTTTCTAAGACTTCTCAACTTTGAGACATAATATATCAGGGTGCACGCTATGCCAATCAGGACATAGGTGCACCCTGTTTCCATTGCGTTGACCTTGATGCCCTCTATGCTCGCGCCGGGGAGAGCGGCAATGTGGGTGACGGCTGTGCTCAATGCGGTGGTGAGCCAACCAAGAACCGTGAGCAACACGTGGTTGACGGCAGGAAGAAAAGACGTGAGGAGAACTGCCAGGGCACAATAGATGATGACCGTGGCGCAGGGAACCACGATGAGGTTGGTCAAGAGAAAATAGCAAGAGAAACGCCCAAAATAATAAGCCACCAATGGAGCAGTGCCCACCTGCGAGGCCAGCGACACCGACATCACTGACCATACCGCCTTGAGAGCACTGTCAACGACATGGACGCCCGTCAGCTCACCGTCCTTGGGCAGCAACCGATTTATGGGGCGATAAAGCGTCACGATGGACAGCACGGCAAGGAAAGACAGTTGGAAACCCAAGTCCCACACGCACAGCGGATTGGCCACTATCAGGCAGATGGCTGCCAGGCACAGGGTGTTGACGGATGCCTTCTCCCTGCCACCAATCATGCAGAGCGAATAGATAGACAACATTATGGCTGAGCGCATGATGCTTGGTGCCATGCCCACGAGCAATACGTAGAGCCACAGCGAGAGGAGGATCACTGCCTGAGAGAGCCACCTTCGCTTGCGCCGCCTTCCCATGAGCAAGGTCAGGATGAAATAGATGATGCTGAGATGGAGGCCGGAGAGCGCCAGCACGTGGGAAGCCCCGGAGATGGAGAACGCGTCTTTCGTGTCTCGGTCGAGAGCCTGCTTGTCGCCCAAGACCATCGCCGCAACTATTGCCGATTGCCGCATGCCGTCGTCGCCAAGATTGAGCCTTGCCACGAGCCGCTGCCTCATGCCCATGGCCTTGAGCCTCAGCCGCGCCAGCGTCGTCATCGGTCTGAGGCTGACCCTCGCGGTTCGCCAATCGGTGACATATATGAACGTGCTTGCGCGGAAGCCATGACAGTGGAGCCAGCGCGCGTAGTCGAAGTTGCCGTCGCGATAATCGCGCAGCGGCGTCATCACCGACCTTGCCTCGATGCCCGTGCCCAACTTTATGTCTTGCCAATCACCGGTCATGGTGTCGCGAAGGACGTGCGCCTTCACGTTGATGACCTCCCTCAATTGTCTTCCCCCTATCGAGACAAGCGCGAGGTCGCATTGCAGCGTTTTTCCCCTGACCTGTGGCTCCGCGGTCACCACCGCCTCATAGGTTATCGGCTTTTCCTCGCTGAAGGGAAAAGCCACTTGGCGTTGAGCCTTGTCAGCCAAGGCGACACCGGCAAGGAAGACCGCCATGAGCAAAAACAGGCTTTGCGTATAGGGCTTGCGCCTAAGCAACAACTCCACCGCGAGACACAATGCCATCATCGAAAGCCAGACCAGCATTGACCATGACGGTAACAATGGCAGGAGACGAAAAAGCCCATCGCCGACTACTATTCCCACCAGCAACGTTGTCGCTACTGGCAACAACGGCTGGTTCTGCATATAGTCGGTGATGGACACTTCTTCGCGATGGCTAATTTGTCAAGCCCTGTGTGTGTTTACAATTCTATTGGCTCATAGGGCAATCCCCATACATCAGCCACCGCCTTGTATGTCACCTTGCCATCCACGATGTTCAAGCCCTTGCGCAGCGCCTCATCGTCCTTGCAAGCCTGCCGCCAGCCCTTGTCAGCCAATGCCACCGCGTATTTCAGCGTGGCGTTGGTCAGCGCCATGGTGGAGGTGTTGGGCACCGCGCCCGGAATGTTGGCCACGCAATAGTGCACTATGCCATCCACCTCGTACACGGGGTCACTGTGGGTCGTGGGATGTGAGGTCTCGAAGCATCCGCCCTGGTCTATCGCCACGTCCACGAGCACGGTGCCTTTTTCCATGAGGCCGAGCATCTCGCGCGTGATGAGGTGCGGAGTCTTGTCGCCTGGCACGAGCACGGAGCCTATCACGATGTCCACGTCGGGCAATTCCTTGCGTATGTTGTGCTCCGTGGAATACAAGGCGTGTACGTTGGCAGGAAGCTCATTCTCAAGCTGGCGCAGCCGTGGCAGGGAGATGTCGGTGATGGTGACGTCGGCACCCATTCCGGCGGCCATTCTTGCCGCCGCCTCACCCACGGTGCCACCGCCGAGGACCAGCACCTTGGTGGGCTTCACGCCAGGCACGCCGCTTATGAGCTTGCCCTTGCCGCC
>DAINOS010000142.1:0-6762 GCA_036743855.1 Prevotella sp.
CCATCGTGATGCGCTTCGCGTCGCTCGACCTCGTGCGTGGCACATGGCGCGTGTACACGCAGAACCTCGACAACGCCGGCACGCAGACAGGAACAATAACCACGGCATCGGTGAGCATAGAGGAGAACAACGACAAGACACCTGTAAACTATGTGTTGCCTCCTGGCATACAGCGTGGGCAAGACCCTACGCAGCCACAGCTCGTGGAGGACAACGAGCAGTCGCTGCAAATCAACGTGAGCAACCTCTCGGCAGGGGAGTCGAAATGCGTGTACAAGAACACCACGCTCGACATGCGACGCTATAAGCGACTGCAGATGTTCGTGCACGCCAACGCCGAAGAGGTGAACGCGACCGACCTGCAAGACAACCAGCTCGCGCTGTTCGTGAGGTTGGGCTCCGACTATAAGAGCAACTACTATGAATATGAGATTCCGCTGAAGCTCACCGCGCCAAACAACAAGTACAGCCGCTACAACATAGAGGACATACGCAAGGTGTGGCCCGATGACAATATGCTCGACATTCCGCTCGCCCTTCTCACCAACGTGAAGAGGGAGCGCAACCGCGCACGCGCCCTTGGCACGGCCTCGTTCACCCGTCCCTACGTGGCTTACGACAACAGCCGGCCAAACAACAAGGTGACGGTGATGGGAAACCCGACCCTCGGCGAGGTGAAGACAATGATAATTGGCGTGAGGAACCTCTCCTCAGGACAAAAGAGCGGCGAGGTGTGGGTCAACGAGTTGAGGCTGAAAGAATATAACGACAATGGAGGATGGGCGGCTGATGGCAACCTCAACGTGCAACTATCTGACATGGGTTCGGTGAACGTGCAAGGCAAGTATGTCTCAGATGGTTTCGGAGGACTGGAGGATGGCGTAAGCTCAAGGACTCAAGACAGCCAGTCGAACTTCCAGGTAACAACGAGCCTCGAACTCGGCAAGTTCTTCCCCGACAAGGCGAAGGTCTCCATACCTCTCTATTATAGTGTTTCCAAACAGACGACAAAGCCGAAATACAATCCGCTCGACACCGACATGGAGTTGAAGGACGCGCTCAACTCCGCGGCATCGAAGCAAGAACGTGACTCCATCAACGACATTGCCGTGACCAAACACATAAACACCAATTTCTCCATCTCCAACGCCAGGGTAGGCATACAAAACAAGCGGCACCCGATGCCATACGACCCGGCAAACTTCTCCGTGACTTACAGTCATTCTCACTCTCACTCGCAAGGTGAGACAACGGTATATGAGAACGAGGACAACTGGCAGGGGATGCTCAACTATTCGTGGTCGCCCGTGTACAAGTCGTGGGAACCGTTCAAGAAGATAAAGAACCGCAGCAAGTGGCTTGACCTGCCACGCGCCATCGGACTGAACTGGCTACCGCAAAACATAGGCTTCAACACGGAGATGACACGCTCATATTATGAGTTGCAGGAGCGTGACATGGAGGCGACAGAGAACTCGCAGCTGCCCCTCACTTTCTCTGAGCAATTCTTGTGGAATCGTGAGTTCACGTTGCGTTGGGACTTGACGAGGAATCTCCACATGAACTTCCAGAGTGCCACGCACTCGCAGATTGAGGAGCCATATACCCCCGTGAACAAGGACTTGTACCCAGACCAATACTCAGCCTGGAAAGACTCAGTGTGGACCAGCATACGTCACTTTGGCACGCCTCTCGACTATCAGCAGTCGTTCAATGCGAGCTATCAGTTGCCGCTCAACCTCTTGCCGATATTCTCATGGCTTCGTGCCGATGCCAACTACAACGCCACCTACAACTGGGTGCGCGGAACCGACCTCGAGGATGGCACGTCGCTTGGCAACACTATAGCCAACAACCGCCAGATTCAGGTCAACGGCAACCTCGACCTCGTGAGGCTCTATAACCTCGTGCCGTTCTTGAAAAAGGCAAACGACCGTTTCAACAAGTCAACGCCTCAAAAGAGCGCGACACAACGGCAACAAGAGAAGCAGAAGAAAGAGGCGGAGCGCAAGAGACAAGCCGATGAGGAAAAGAAGATACGCGCGCAGGCCACGAAGGACGGCAAGGATGCCGACAAGGCCGTGGCTGAATGGAGATTGAAGAAAAAGCAAGACGCTGAACGGAAGAAGGTGTTGCCGAAGAACCGCAACGCCTTCGAGAAGGAAATTACGCTCTTGCCCGACACCACCATCACCGTGAGTCATAACAAGCACACAAGACGCTTGGCGGTGACAGCGAGAACGCTGGACGGCAAGCTGTTCAACTTGAAATACAAGAAGATTGGCGAAAACAAGATTAAGATAAAAAACAAGGTGGACTCCGCGCTGAAAGTGAAACTGTCTGTGGTGAGCCTGCCGCCATTGGAAGAAAAGGGCTGGTACAAGACCGCCCAAACGCTTGCGCGTGTCGCCATGATGGTGAGGTCGGCAAGCATAAGCTATCGCAACCAGTATGCCATGTCGTTGCCTGGGTTCATGCCGACCATTGGCAAGGCATTCGGGCAGACCAGAGGCAACCACGTGTTATCACCAGGTCTCGACTTCGCCTTCGGACTCGTAGGTGATGACTACATAGAGAAAGCCAAGCGCAACAATTGGCTGCTCATGGCCGACAGCGTGGCAACGCCGGCTTCGACAAACCTCACAGAGGACTTACAGTTGAGGGCGACCCTGGAGCCCGTGAAAGGCTTCAAGATAGACCTCAGCGCCTCACGCATGAGCACAAAGGCGAAAAGCGTGCAATATATGTATCAAGGCAACCCAACCACGCAGACGGGCTCGCTGACGATGACGACCATCTCCATTGGCTCCGCCTTTGAGGGCATGGGCTCAGCCAACAACGGCTATCGCTCAAAGACCTTCGAGAAGTTTTGCAACTCATTGGAGTCGTTCCGTCAGCGTGTGGAGGCTCGCTATCAAGGCACTGTTTATCCGCAGGGCACCGCCTTGGCTGGCAAGACTTTCGATGCCGCCAACGGGGGCGTGAACGCATATTCAGCCGATGTGCTCATTCCGGCATTCCTGTCGGCATACACCTCGGGCAATGGAAAGGGTCTTGACATATTCCCGTCGGTCATGCACATGCTGCCAAACTGGACAATACGTTATAGCGGACTGAGCAAGTTGCCGTGGCTGCGCGACCACTTCAATGCCGTGAACATCAACCACTCTTACCGAAGCATATATGCCGTGGGAGCCTACCAAAGTTTCTCGACGTTCGCCTCGCTCGCTGGCGACAACACCATGGGATTCATCACCGATGCCACTACGGGCAACCTCGTGCCCAACTCCATGTTCAACGTCTCCACTGTGAGCATCAACGAGTCGTTCTCACCGCTGTTTGGCATAGACGTGACTTTCCTCAACAACATGACAGCCAAGTTGGAATACCGCCAGACGCGTGCCTTGTCGCTCTCCATGACATCCGTGCAACTCAACGAGGCGGTGAGCAAGGATTGGGTCTTCGGCTGGGGATGGCGGCTCGACAACTTCAACCTCTTCGGCATTGGCAACGCCAAGAGACGGTCGGCGAGGAGCAAGGCAAGTCGCTCGTCTGATGAGCAACGCACGACCCAATCATCCCGTCGTTCGCAGACTGGCACCAACCATGGCTTGAACCTTCGCCTCGACATGAGCTATCGCAAGCAGGCGGCGATAACACGCAACATAGCCACCGTGTCGTCTACGGCATCGAGCGGCAACACCGCCTTCAAGCTGTCGTTCTCGGCAGAGTATACCCTCTCAAAGCTGATGTCCATGAGTTTCTATCTCGACCGCCAAACCAACACGCCACTGTTGGCTTCAAGCAGTTACCCGACCACCACCCAGGATTTCGGCCTCAGCATCAAATTCTCGTTGACGAGATAAACGGCAAACGCCACGATTTAAGCGTTAAGCCGATGCTTTTTCTGTGGAAAGCCGAAATGATAATATTTCCCCGATGTTGTGCAAGACGCACAACAGGGCGAAAGGAAACAGATGAAGTTTTGAACTTTAGCTATTGCATCTCGCGCGATATTCTGACAATCTCGCCATTGTTGCCCAATCCTTCCACAACTATGCGGTAGCTCTCCGCGCCATTGGGAAGGAACCGCAACGTGGCCTTTCCTTTGGAAATGTGCAGGGAAGGGTTCCAGTAGACGGTGCGGCGCTGCGCATATCCATCAGGAACCGCGTACTTGGGGTTGTAGAATTGCACGGGGCGTTGATAGCCGAGTGGACGGACAAATTCCACATCAGTATTTGTCCTGTCTGTATGGTCTTTTGTCGTCACGACAATGGCACTGTTCGACATGTCGAAGGCTGCTTCCCCGGCAAGCGTAGGCAGCGTGCCTGTCATGGCGCCTTTTATAATGTCAATTTGCAGTACGTTTTTCACCCTTATGCCTTCAAGTATGGCGACCATCGTAGCACCCGTATCCGCGGACAGTTTCCACACTGTCCCGTCTATGACCAGGTATGACGGTATACTGTGGTAGAAGAACCACTCGTTGTTGAAATCATAATTGAGCCCTGTATATGATACGCCTTTCAGGAAGTTGAACACACTCTTGTTGCCCTCGTTTTTCATCTTGTCGGCAGTGATTGAGAGCCCTCCGATTTTTGCGAGCCTTTCGTAATCCGTCTTCGGTTGAAATCTCTCAGTCACTGTCACTTCTGGCAGAAACAGCGCGCCCCCGCCACTCATGGTATTAGCCTTTGTGTCCTCGGTTGAGGTCTGACGGGTTATACCTTGATACTGAGGAATGACACTTGTGATTTTAGGATAGTATATACTGTCGAGACGTATCACGTTGTTTGCGCTCCCCTTGGCACTCCTTGCAAGCATTATGTAGCCTGTGCTGTCGGGCATCTCGAACCCATCGAAATGGAACCTGCCATCATCGCCGGTCGTGGCATTGTCGACCAAGCCTCCACGGTTTGATGTCATGACCACACTGGCTTCTTTCCTCCCACGTGGAGACAGGTTTGATGTCACCTTTCCACTGATGCGCATACTCGTCTCGGGCATTTCAATAGGCTTTTGCACGTTGCCGGTCAACACTTTCCCCATGTCGTAACGCTTCCATCCTTGTGTCATCATGAGCAAGTCGAGCTGCCCTGTGCGGCCTCGTTTCGCGAAATACCACGCAGGTTGCTCCACATAGCCACGCAATTCTTGCGACAAAGCCAATGCCGACACTATGTTTTGCACTGTGTCGGCACATGACCGTCCGGCATCCACGATGCTTACCGCGCAGCTTGCGTCAACAGTGTCGGGCAGGGAGATGCTAACGGTGCGTCCCTTGTCAGTGTTAGCTTCCATTTTCACTGTAGCGTGCTCACCGCACACGCTTTTCCCACTCCACACGAATGCCATGCGCTCACTGACAATGTGCATCATGTCGTCGGCAAGAATGAAATGCGCTATACCATCGTGGAACATGCCACGCGCGAATCTCACGCTTCCGCCATTTACTTCCTTCGCGTACAGTGGCGCTCCGCCCTGATGCACCACAAGCCACAGCTTGCCGTGCGTGGGCTCACTGTCATAGCCAACAATATCCGCTATAACGCTACTGCTTGTTTGGGTCACACGCAACGCGCATGTGCCTGTACTGGCCTTGGGCATTTGTGCGAACGCGGTTCTCCCGTCTGCCGAAACACAAGTCACCTTATATGTGAGGCCAGGCTGCGCGGTGATATAAAACATGCCCATGCCGCGATGCGTCACTTCCGACTTGGCCACTACATTTCCCCTGTCGTCAGTGACTGTTGCCTTCATGTCTATTCCAAGTCCGTTGTCGGCAACGGTCTTGTATGCCACACGGCATCGCTGTCCCATTATCAGTTGTCCGCCTTCCGGCATGAGTTGTAGGTCAATGCCTTTCTGATTTATCTGGACATACTCTTTGTAATTGCCTATTTCCACAAGCAGGCAGCTACGATTATTACCCATATCGGCAGCGTGCAAGCTTATGCCCTTGTCGGTGTTTCCCGTGAATGTCATCTCACCACTGGCTGAGGATATTCTCACGTTTCCATTGTGTATCTCTTTGCCGCTACTCGGATTGGAAAACAAGAGCTTGACCGTACCGCCATGGTTGCTCGCTGTTATCCTAACCGAATTGTTTATGGTACTTAATAATCTCACCGGACGCTCGAAAAGGTAATCTGGTGTTGTCTCTGCCATATAGCGTGTATAGGCGCGGAGGGTGTAGAGACCTGCCGGCTGTTCAATGTCGGTGGGTATATAGCCGTACACGTTTCCCTCTGTGTCTTGCCGCATCATCTGTCGACACACAAGCTTGCCAAATGGGTCGATTAATTCCACATACACATATCTGCTCTCGTGGGTTGGCACCAGTGTAGTGGCATTGGCAATATGGTGGCGCACCCATATCGTGTCGCCGCTTGTATATTCGGAGCGGTCGGTTTGGGCATACAGTTTTTCCTGCGGAAAAGCCATCACCTGTCTCCACATGCGTGCGGCAAGAGTGTCGTTTTGTATCGTAACGGCAGATGACTTCAAGCCGAGCATTATAAACATCGCGGTTAAAATTATGGCCTTCTTCATAACATTAGCTTATTTTTAATGTCAACGATTGATGATTGTTGGGTATTAGGGTAATCTTTTATAGTAATAGCAAAGATACTAAAAAAATCAGCACGAAAGTCACAAAATCACGGTCATTTTATCACGATAAGGATTTGCCACCCCAAAAAGTGGTTATGCCATACAATAAGTCTCATGCTATCCTATATATAATAATGTTCGCGCGTA
>DAINOS010000143.1:0-6646 GCA_036743855.1 Prevotella sp.
TGGGCATTAGTCTGCTCGACTGCGCAAGCTCCGACTTGAAAGAGACTTGCGACAAGATATATAAAAAGATAACAACCCTTGCCAAAGACCTCGTTAAGACAGGTGAGAGCATCTCACGCGAGATAGGCATTCCCATTGTGCACAAGCGTGTCAGCGTCACGCCAGTGTCATTGATTGGGGCGGCTTGCTGCAAGACCATCGACGACTATGTGGCGATAGCCAAGACGCTCGATGATGCCGCGAAAGAGATAGGTGTCAACTTCCTTGGTGGATTCTCTGCCATAGTGAGCAAAGGCATGACGCCAAGCGAGGAATTGCTCATCCGGTCTATCCCCAAGGCTCTCGATGCCACGGATGTGGTTTGCTCAAGTGTCAATGTAGGTTCCACGAAAACGGGCATTAATATGGATGCAGTGCGATTGATGGGCAGCATTGTCAAGGACAGTGCCGAACTGACCAAGGATAAGGACTGCATAGGCCCAGCCAAGTTGGTGGTGTTTTGCAACGCGCCTGATGACAACCCGTTTATGGCGGGTGCGTTTCATGGGGTGAGCGAGGCCGATGCCATCATCAACGTGGGCGTATCTGGCCCTGGCGTGGTGAAAGCGGCATTGGAGCAGATGGATGCTGATTGCCGTAAAGCCAATGGAGATGACAAGTCAGCCACGTTTGAGACACTTTGCGAGACAATCAAGCGCACGGCGTTTAAGATAACGCGTGTCGGACAGTTTGTGGCGCAAGAGGCCAGCCGCAGGCTCAACGTGCCTTTCGGCATAATAGACCTGTCTTTAGCGCCGACACCGGCAGTGGGTGACTCTGTTGCCGACATCCTAAAATGTATTGGCGTGGAGCAGCCTGGAGCACCTGGCACAACGGCGGCTCTCGCCCTCCTCAACGACCAAGTGAAAAAAGGAGGAATCATGGCCAGCTCATACGTTGGTGGACTGTCAGGAGCCTTCATACCGGTAAGTGAGGATCAAGGAATGATTGACGCTGTAAATGTCGGTGCCCTGTCGATTGAGAAGCTTGAGGCTATGACTTGTGTTTGCTCTGTCGGACTTGACATGATTGCCATTCCAGGCGACACTCCTGCCACTACCATTTCAGGCATTATTGCCGACGAGGCAGCCATTGGCATGGTCAATCAAAAGACAACAGCCGTGCGCATAATACCCGTCATTGGCAAGCATGTGGGTGAGACCATTGAATGGGGAGGCCTTTTGGGTCACGCGCCGATAATGCAAGTAAACAAGTTCTCAAGTCAGAGGCTTGTCAATCGCGTGGGCCGTATTCCGGCACCTATACACTCGTTTAAGAATTGATGTTATATCGGGAAAGCCTTAGTAGATTCTTACATCAGATATTATCGCGCCGCCTGCCTCCTCGTTGAGGCGGCGGACGAGTTGTGAGCGCATCATGCTCAAATCCTGCCTTAGGGCGGGATTTGTTATTTTCACGAAAAGTACTTGGTTCTTTATGAATTTCTCGGTGGTGTATTGGGCAACGGCCATTCCCGTCACCTTGCTCCAAGCGTCAACCACTCGTTTCTGAAGAAGAGGGGTCTCCAATCCCTCGTTGCGGATGAATTGCCTTAGCAAATCGCTCAATGGCTTCACGTCTCTTTTGAACATGAGTGTCCTCCGTTTATTATTAATTTACCCTTTCTGTTATCTCTCCATCGTCAACATCAAACAGCTTATAGTCAACGTCGGCATGGCTCAGAATCCTGTCGAGGTGTTCCCTATTGGTGTCGGTTATGAAAATTTGCCCGAAACTATTGTCGGCTACCAAGTGGATGATTTGCTCCACGCGGTTGGCGTCGAGCTTGTCGAAAATATCGTCAAGAAGCAGCAACGGCATCTTCCCTGTCATCTTCTGTTTAAGGTAAGCAAACTGCGCGAGCTTCAACGCCAAGACATACGTCTTCGTTTGGCCCTGGCTGCCTTCTCGTCGTATTGGGTAGCCGTCGATAAGCATCTCAAGGTCGTCGCGGTGAGTGCCATGAAGACTATAGCCTACCGCCCTGTCCCTGAACCTGTCGCGTTGTATTACCTCTAACAGTGGTCCACGCTGGCAATGAGACACGTAGCGGAGCGACACGTTCTCGCGCCCACCTGATATTTGAGTGTATGTCTGCTGAAAAGTCGGGGTGATGTCGTTCACGAGCTCGTCTCTTTTCTTATACACGATCTCGCCATTCCTTGCCATCTCTTCTTCAAGGAGCTGCATGAGGGTAATGTCTGGCTCTTGTGCCGATTTCAAGAGGGCGTTGCGTTGTTGCAATGCCTTGTTGTATCTGTTCAGTGCCTCAATGTAGCTGTTGTCGAGTTGCGCTATTACCACGTCGAGGAGCTTCCTTCGCTCCTCGCCTCCCCCCGTCACGAGGCAGTTGTCGGCAGGCGAGATAAATACGAGCGGTATCATGCCGATATGCATTGACAATCTCTTGTAATCCTTCCCGTTGCGCTTGAAGTGCTTGTGCTTGCCACGCTTCATGCCGGCGTAGATGCGTTCCTCGGTAGCGTTCTCGGAGAGATAGTCGCCTTCAATGACAAAGAAGTCTTGGTCATGGTTTATGACCATGCTGTCAAGGTTGGTGAAGCTGCTATGGCAAAAGGAAAGGAAATATACCGCGTCGAGCAAGTTTGTCTTCCCCACTCCGTTGCTTCCGACAAAACAATTCAGCTTTTGCGACAGCGTGAGGTGGGCTTGCAAGATATTCTTATAGTTGATTATGGAAATTTTCTTGAGTATCATAATTATCGGCAAAGGTAACTCAAATATGCGACAAACCTACTCTTTTGTATCACAAAATAAAAAAAGAGCTTTATAAATTTCAATGTTTGAATAAAAATGACTAATTTTGCCACGCATTAAGTATAGGTAAACTAACAAGAAAAATAACAAATAAAAATAATGGCAAACAACAACGAAAAGGAGACTTTTGATGCATCCGTAAAGTCGGAGGCATTTTTCGAAAAGAACAAGAAGATTATCAGTGGTGTCATCATTGCCGTAATCGTCGTGGTGGCGGGTGTAATCTGCTACAACCAGTTTATCGGTGGTCCTCGCCAGGAGCAGGCAAGCACGGCTTTGTCTCGTGGTCAGGAATATTTCAATGCCGACCAGTTTGACAAGGCTCTTAATGGTGATGCCGCTGGCTATGCTGGTTTCGTAAAGATCGCCAGCGACTATGGCAGCACTGATGCCGGCAATCTCGCCAACCTCTATGCTGGTCTTTGCTATGCCAATCTGGGCAAGTGGCAGGATGCCGTGAAGTATCTTGAGGATTATTCGCCTAAGGGTGATGCCATGATTAGCCCTGCCGCTATCGAGGCTTTGGGCAATGCTTACGCTCACGTGGGTCAGATCGACAAGGCCATAAGCACTCTCAAAGAGGCAGCCAGCAAGGCCGATGCCAAAGCTGACAATGGCACTAACAACAGCCTTTCCCCAACGTTCTTGCTTCAAGCCGGGGAGCTGCTTGAGTCACAGAACAAGGTTGATGATGCCAACAAGCTTTATCAGGACATCAAAAAGAAATATGTCAACTCGGCTCTCGTTCAAAGCAACGACATAGACAAGTACATCGAAAGGACAACAAAGTAATGGCGACAGAACTTCATAATCTTACAGATTTAGGTGACGTTAATATTCCAGACGCAAGCAATATGAACTTCGGTATCGTGGTGGCAGATTGGAACCACGAGATTACCGAAGCCCTGCTTCAGGGAGCCGTGAAAACTCTTGAGGAGCATGGAGCTCTCACCGAGAACATCCATGTCAAGCATGTACCAGGCAGCTTTGAGCTTATTTATGGGGCTCAACAGATGAGCAAGAACGATGGATTTGATGCCATTATCATCCTTGGAAGTGTCATTCGTGGTGAGACTCCTCATTTCGATTACATTTGCCAAGGTGTGACCTATGGGATAGCTCATCTCAATGCCACGCAGAACATTCCTGTCATCTATGGTCTGCTTACCACCAACGACTTGCAGCAAGCAAAGGAGAGAAGTGGCGGAAAACTTGGGAACAAGGGTGCTGAATGCGCCGCAGATGCCATCATGATGGCTAAATTCTAAAGCGTTTATTACTTTTCTTATGCGTTTATACGAACTTCTTCAAGCCTACGAGTTTGACGAGATAATGCCTGTCATCGTCGATATGTTCCCTGGAACTGGTAAGTTTCGTGAACAGTTGCGCGAAGCATGGGACGATTTACTTGACATGAGGCCTGTGCCGTCAAAGAAAGAAATCAAGTATAAGTTCATTAAAGGTGCCAATGATGATGAGCAATACATTGGTGCTGATGATCATGACTTTGACACCACATGGGAGGTCATTATCGGTAAAAACGTTACGAGGGAAAAAGGTGTGAATCTGAACGACGCTGAGGTGCTTGCCAATTGTTTGGTGAATATCTGTTTGATAGGAAAGCATCCCAAAAGTTTTGAGAAGTCTTATCGGATTCTCTCAACTCCAGATAGATAACACTAAGAAATCAAGATATTGGAAGAAGCGAGTAAGGAAAAATCTTACTCGCTTTCTTCGTTATTGCTTTTCGCTATTGAAATGCCGCCAAGGTGACTTACTGTTATGTCGATTGAGGCAAAATCATCAATTGAACGGTCGGGATTTCCTATGCTTGCGGCAAACTTCAAGTTCTCTCCTTCCGCTTTTTCCAATATTATGCCTATCAGTGCACCGTTCTTGTAATAGTTGGTGTCCACATAGTTTTTAAAGTCCGACTTCGTGAAAGTGTGGTTAAAGAATGAGGAACCGTCTGAACGAATGATGTTGATGTTCACGCGATTGTCATAATATCTTGTCTCGCCATCAGTTGCCAATGGCAGTGAAGTGTCGCATTTCACGGTGACCCTCACCGTGTATTTACCACCTACCCAATTGATGTTGCTGTTTCTTACGACATCGCCTATGACGCGTGGCTTGTGCTGAGTGGTGACAACGATTGGCTTATGCGCAATAATGATATTACTTTGTGGCTTGTCCTTGCATGAGGTTGTTCCCACGAGAAGCAGGGCCAAACTGTAAATTATTGCTTTATTCATCTTATTTTTCTTGCTCAAACTTAATTTGTTGGTGCAAAGTTAATAAAAATGTGGATTATTTTTTATCTTTGCGGCGTTATAATCTCAGAAAACAGCCATGAACATCATTAAGGAAATCGCGCTTCTCACTTGTAGCCTTTGCTTGCTCTGCATTGCCACCGCGTGTGGAGATTACAAGGCTGGTAAAGCTGGAAGCGTGGAAAAAGAGGATAACATGGAGGTGCTTGCCACGAATATCTCTGCTTGCTCAAGGCTTTACACGGCTCAATATGACGTGCGCAAGATAATGGTTTATACGGACACGACCACCATCAGTGGCAATTTCCTTAATCATCACCTCAGGGTGCCATTGCCTTTGAGTGACCGAAAGATAGCCATCCCCATCTCTGCCACGGCAAAGGCTTTTATCGACCTCGGGAAGATTAAACGCGAGAACATAATCAAAAGGGGTGACCGATTGGAGATTGTCCTCCCCGACCCTGAAATAGTGCTCACGTCCACGGCTATTGACCACAAGGGCGTGAAGCAAAAAGTGGGATTGCTGCGCCACGACTTCACCGATGAGGAGCTGACACGTTTGCAGCGTCAAGGCCGAAATGAGATTATAGAAAGTCTTTCGAGGACAAACATTGTAAAGGACGCTCAACAAGGTGCCGCAAGGCTGATTGTGCCTATCGCGACACAGTGCGGATTCGCTGAGGACAAAGTCACGGTTACATTCCGCAAGAACTTCCGTCCCGGAGACGTCGACATGCTTATCCGTCAGTTAAACTAAGACCTGTCATGAAGAAAATCAAAAACATACTTCTGCTATCCATCATCTTGCTTGTCTTGGTATGCTCGCTCGTATTGTTTTTCACCTCAAACAAGCAACCTCTTGTCAGCGTTGACGCCAAGGGCAACACCATGCCTACGCCAATGGAAGTGGAAAACGTTAGAAGCATAGGCCAATGGGAATTTCTGACCTTGAGCGACGAGGAAATCACGGACACCGTCCGACACAATTTCTTTGGCGATGACGAGCTTTCGCGCATATATTATGGTACTCTTCGTATAGGCTCTGACCTTTCCAAGGCTGGAAACGGCTTCGTGCGTGCCGACAAAGACTCGGTTGTGGTCACGCTTCCGAGGATAATGTTGCTCGACAACCATTTCCTTGATGAGGCTCGTACAAGGTCTCTGATAGAGGATGGCAAGTGGAGCGAGGCTGACCGAGCCGCCTTGACACGTAAGGCTGAGAGAATGATGCGTAAACGGTGTCTCACGAAGGAGAACCTTCAAAGGGCGGCTGACAACGCTCGCATACAAGTTGCGGCTCTCTTTCATGCCATGGGCTACAAGCATGTGAAAGTAAAAGTGGAAAAATAGGCAAGAAAACTATTAAATAGTTTGTCTACTGCCCATTAATTTGTTATTTTTGCATGAGATAAGTTGCACTTGTTTGCATTATTATCTTTGCAAGAAGAAAAAAGTTATAATATGAGCACTGTTATTTATCCGAGTCCTATTTACGGACCGGTTCATAGTCGCCGTCTTGGACTTAGCCTTGGCATAAACCTCATGCCAGACGACGG
>DAINOS010000144.1:0-6595 GCA_036743855.1 Prevotella sp.
GTCGGAAAACGAAAGTAGGAGAAAAACCACTTCGTTTTCCTCCTACTCGATTATAGATTCCATGTTGATTCACATGGGCATCTTTCACACGGATTAAAAAGATTTTAAAGATGTCGGCTTCGCCGATTACGCATACCATAGTGCTTTGCAGGGGCGGGTCTTGTGCCCGCCCGCGACCCGAATGGCACACCGCGTAGCCGCTTGCGGCGTAGCAATCTTTAAAATCTTTTTGATCCGTGTGAAAATCAAGCGGGAAAGTATCTATCGCTATGTTTCATTCGTCCAACCAGTTTTTCACTATTTGCTTGCCGAGTGGCGTGAGCACGCTCTCGGGGTGAAACTGTATGCCGTGGATGGGATAGTCCTTGTGGCGCAAGGCCATGATGTTGCCGTCAGGGCTTGTGGCTGTCACTTCCAGGCAACTGGGCAATCCGTCCTTGCTTACCACCCAACTGTGGTATCGCCCAACCTCGAAGTGGGTGGGTATGCCCTCGAAAATCGGGTCGTTGGAGAAATGCTCGCAGTCGGTTGCCACGCCGTGGTACACTTCCGATAGGTTCTCCAGCTTGGCACCGAACACCTCGCCTATGGCTTGGTGACCAAGACACACGCCGAGCATGGGCTTCTGGCCGGCGTAGGTGCGTATCACGTCGAGCAGCAACCCTGCCTCCGATGGTATGCCAGGGCCAGGCGAGAGCACTATCTTGTCGTAACGCTTGAGCAAGGGCAACTCAAACTGGTCGTTTCGTATCACGTCAACTTCCGCGCCCAACTCCTTCAAGAGGTGCGCGAGGTTGAAGGTGAAGGAGTCGTAGTTGTCTATTATAACTGTTCTCATAGTCTTTCTGCTTCCTTTATCGCTTTCACTAATGCTCCGAGCTTGTTGTTGCTTTCCTGCAACTCATACTCGTCGTTGCTCTTTGCCGTCACGCCCGACCCTGCCTGGAACCATAGCTCGCCGTTCCTGCTTATGAACGTGCGTATCACGATGGCTTGGTTCAAGTCTCCGTTGAGGCTTATCGAGCCAATGCAACCTCCATAGGCTCCGCGGTTGTGGGGCTCCATCTCGTTGATGAGTTGCAACGCCCTCACCTTGGGCGCGCCGCTCAGCGTGCCGGCGGGGAAGGTGTCGATAAACTCCAATATGTGGTCGGCTCCGTCGTTGAGCTCTCCGCTCACGCGGCTCACCAGATGGATGACGTGACTATAATATTGCATGTCCTTGTAGAAGTCTACCTTCACGTTGTGGCAGTTGCGGCTGAGGTCGTTGCGTGCCAAGTCCACGAGCATCACGTGCTCGGCGTTCTCCTTGGGGTCGTTGCGCAGGAACTCGGCGTTGTGGCGGTCTTGCTCGGTGTTGCCCGTGCGCTTCGTGGTGCCGGCTATGGGGTCTATGAATGCCTTGTTGCCCACTATGCGGTTGTGGGTCTCGGGCGATGAGCCGAAGATGCGATAGCCGCCGAAGTCGAAGTAGAACAGGTATGGACTGGGGTTGATGGAGCGCAACACGCGGTAGAGCTTGAAGTCGTCGCCCTCGTATTTCTGGATGAACCGCCGGCTTATCACAATCTGGAACACGTCGCCGCGCAAGCAATGGCGCACGCAGCGCCGTATGTTGGCCTTGTGCTCCTCATCGGTCAGCGTCGACGTGGCGTTGCCCACGGCATGGAACCCGTAGGGCTTCACGTTGGGCTTGTTGGCCGCGGTCAGGAGGTTTTGCAGTTCCTCTTCGGTGCCGAGTGTCATGAAATCAATCATGTTGTTGAAGTGGTCAAACACGATGATGTCCTTGAAGAGGATGTAGAGTATGTCTGGCGCGTCGTTTCGCTCCATCGTGGTGTCTTTCACAGGTATGTTCTCGAAATAGCGCACGGCGTTGGCCGACGTGAAGCCGAATATGCCGTAGTATTGGCTGCCTTCGCCTTCCACGTGGAAGTTGCCTATAAACTCGTTCATCGCCTTTGCCACGGTCAGCTTGGGCTTGTCGCTGTTCTCTATGGGTATCTCCCTCTTCACAGTGCTGCCGTCGGGGTATGTCATCGTCAGTACCCCGTGCGCCACTTGTATGCTCGCCATGGGGTTTATGCCGATGAAACTTTTGGCGTTCTCGCTTCCATGATAGTCGGAGCTCTCCATCAGCATCGACTGGGGATAGAGGTCGCGCAGCCGCATATAGAGGCAGACGGGCGTGTAGAGGTCGCCGAGCAGCCTTTTCGTAGTGGTGTGATAATTAAAACTTGCCATATTCTCCTGCCATGTCCTTGTTTTTGAGATAGGTCTCTATGTCCTTGTCGCCGCGTCCCGACACGGTCAGCACTACCACGTCATCGGGCTTGAATGTCATCTTGGAGAGTGCTGCCACGGCGTGCGCGCTCTCTATGGCGGGTATTATTCCCTCCATCCGGGTCAACTCGTAGCCGGCGCGTATGGCCTCGTCGTCGTTTATGGCCACCACTTTCTCGCGTCCAGTCTTGGCCAGGTAAGCGTGCATGGGGCCGATGCCCGGGTAGTCGAGGCCGGCGGAAATGGTGAACGCCTCCTTTATCTGGCCGTCATCGTCTTGCATCACGAGGGTGCGAGAGCCGTGCACTATGCCCTCCGTGCCGCAATGTATGGTGGCGGCGGTGTAGTCGGTGTCTATGCCGTGACCGCCGGCCTCGGCCAGCACTATCTTCACGCGAGGGTCTTCGATGTAGTGGTATATCGTTCCGGCGGCGTTGCTTCCGCCTCCCACGCAAGCCACGAGATAGTCGGGATAGTCTCTGCCGATCTTCTCCTTCAGCTGCCATTTCAGCTCTTTCGATATTACGCTCTGCAACCTCGCCACGATGTCGGGGTAGGGGTGTGGTCCCATGGTCGAGCCCACGATGTAGAACGTCGTCTCGGGGTGGCAGCACCAATCCCTGATGGCGGCGGTGCAAGCGTCGCTGAGGGTCATGTTGCCCGTGGTCACGGGGTGAACCTTGGCACCGAGCATCCTCATGCGCTCCACGTTGGTGTGTTGACGTTCCACATCGGTCTTGCCCATGAATATCTCGCACTCCATGTTGAACAGCGCGCACACCGTTGCCGTGGCCACGCCGTGCTGTCCTGCGCCGGTCTCGGCTATGACGCGCGTCTTGCCCATCTTCTTGGCCATCAGTATCTGGCCGATGGTGTTGTTTATCTTGTGCGCTCCCGTGTGGTTCAGGTCCTCACGCTTCAAGTAGAGCTTGCAGCCATATTTCTCGCTCATCCTGCTGGCGTAGTAGAGTGGTGACGGGCGTCCCACATAATCTTTCAGCAGCAGTTCATACTCGTCTTGAAACTCCTTGGAGTCTATTATCTCCTTGTATTGGTCTTGCAGGTCGTGCACCACCTTGTATAATATCTCAGGGATGTACGCCCCGCCATATTGACCGAAAAAGCCATTCTTGTCTGGTTCCATATCTTTTATTCTTTTATTCTTCGTTCTTCTCTCATCACTCTTCGTTCTTCCCTCTTCACTCTTCGTTCATCACTCTTTCCTCATCACTCTTCCCTCTTCGTTCATCACTCTTCGTTCATCACTCTTCGTTCATCACTCTCTCAGCGCTTCCATGAGCTTGTCGAGTGCCTTGTCGGGGTCATTAGTCTCGCAGAGCAGGTTCACGAACTTACTGCCTATTATCGCCCCGGCGGCGTTCTGCTGCGCGCTCTCCAAGGTCTGCTTGTTGCTTATGCCGAAGCCTATCATCCGGGGTATGCGAAGGTTCATGGAGTTGATGTGGTTGAAATAAGCCACCTTCTTGGCGTCAAACTCCTTTTGCGCTCCCGTCACGCTTGCCGATGACACCATGTAGATGAAACCGTCGGTGTTGTCGTCGATGAACCTGATGCGCTCGTCGCTCGTCTCGGGTGTTATCATCATGATGACGCGAATGTCGTAGCGGTCGGCGATGGGTTTCACTATCGTCTGGTAGTCGGCGAATGGTAGGTCGGGGATGATG
Source organism: Prevotella sp. (assembly GCA_036743855.1). Taxonomy (GTDB): domain Bacteria; phylum Bacteroidota; class Bacteroidia; order Bacteroidales; family Bacteroidaceae; genus Prevotella. The sequence goes on from DAINOS010000144.1 coordinate 3,969, forward strand.
ACGCCCGACACGCCGCTGTCGGCGAGGTCGGCGAAAAATTTCTCGTAGCCATAGTGCAATATCGGGTTGAGATAGCCCATGAATATCAATGGTATGGACACCTCGTCCTTGATGGCCTTGAGCTGTGAAAGCAGCAGGCGTGTCGTCATGCCGTTTTTCAGGGCGATGCTTCCTGCCGACTGTATCACGGGGCCGTCGGCGAGAGGGTCGCTGAACGGCATGCCCACTTCCACGAAGTCGATGCCGTGGCGCTCCATGGCCTTGATGACGTCTGCCGTGCCGTTCAAGGTGGGGCAACCGGCGCAGAAATACAGGCTGAGCAGTTTCCTGTCGCCACGGTTGGCAAATACTTGGTTGATCTTGTTCATTGTAATATCGCTTTTTGTTTATTCTCTTTATCTTGTTCTTGCTTTTAACGTTTCCACGAAGCTCCTCAACTTCTCCACGTCTTTCATGCCTGGCGATGTCTCGAAGCGGCTGTTCACGTCCACGCCGGCGAATCGCGGGTGCCTTATTCGCAATATCTCCTCCGCGTCGTCGGGTCCTATCCCGCCACTCAACAGGAAGGGCGTAGTGCCATGATAGGCGTCGAGCAATGACCAGTCGAAGTGCTTGCCGCTGCCTCCTCGTCCTGTGGTCTTGTAGTCGAAAAGCATGTAGTCTACCTTGCCTTCGAAAGCCTCGCATTGCTTGAAGTCCTCGGCGGTCGATATGCCGAAAGCCTTGATAAACTTGATGTCGGCCACGATGTCGGGCACCAAGGTGGCTCGCAGGTTGTCTATCACGGTTGGCAACTCGTCGCCGTGCAGTTGGATGTAGTCGAGCGAATAGTTGTACACGCGGGTCACGATGGTTTGTGGCATCTCGTCCACGAACACGCCGACGCGCTTTATCCTTTTGGGGAAGGTGTATTGTCGTGAGCCGCTCTTTTTCGCCATCTCGTCGAGCCGTTCTTGGCTGTAGTCGGGCACGATGCCGGCTTGCGCGCTTATCATGCTCACGAAGCGTTTGCTCTTGGGCCAGAAGTTGAACCCCATCATGTCTATGTCGAGTTCTGCCACGTCGCGGATGTTTTGGGCATCCCGCATCCCACATACTTTTATTATCATAGCTCGCCGATGAATTGTTTTAGGGCTGCGCCCGGGTCTTCCTCTTTCATGAATCTCTCGCCGATGAGGAAGCCGTTGAAGCCGGCTTCCCTCAACTCTTTCACGGTCTCGGGTTGGCTTATGCCGCTCTCGCTCACGAGGCACGCGTCTTTGGGCAGTCGCTCGGCAAGGCGGAAACTGTTGTTCACGTCGGTGACGAAGGTGCCGAGGTTGCGGTTGTTTATGCCATACATGTCGGGCTCTAAGGTGGCGTAGTCGAAGTCGCGGTCGTTGTGCATCTCAAGCAGAGTCTCCATGCCGAGCTCGTGGGCGAGGTGCTGCAAGTGCTTGCATTCGTCCTTGGTGAGGCAGGCGGCGATGAGCAGCACGGCGGAGGCGCCGCAGTAGCGTGCCTGGAACAACTGGTATTCGTCGATGATGAAGTTCTTGTAGAGTATCGGTATCGTCACTCCGGCGCGTCTCGTCTGTTGGATGTACTCGTCGTAGCCGCCAAAATATTCCGTGTCGGTGAGTATGCTGAGGGCTGAGGCTCCGTTGCTCTGGTAGAGTGGTGTCACGTCTTCTGGTTTCACGTCGCGGTGAATCCAGCCTTTTGAAGGGCTTTTGCGCTTGAACTCGGCTATGATGCCTGTCGCGGATGATGTCAAGGCTTTGCTCATGGAGGCTGGCTTGCCTTCGTCCATCATCTTCTGTATGGCGCCGATAAACTGCTGGATGGGAACGTACCGCTTGCGCTCGTCTATCTCCACGCGCTTGTGGGCGACAATCTCTTCTAATATGTCCATGGCTTCGGATGGGTTATTTGTTCAACTCTACGAATTTCTTGAATGTCGCCAAGGCCTTGCCGCTGTCTATGCTCTCTCGCGCTATCTCTATGCACTCGCTGATGGGCTTCTTGCCTTTCTCCAACACCTGGATGCCAAAGGCAGCGTTTGCCAACACGATGTTCTTTTGGGCGGGCAATGCGGTGTTGGCCAATACGTTGTCGAATATCTCTTTGGCTTCCTCCTCCGTGGCTCCGCCCACTATCTCCTCAGGCTTGGCTATCTCGAATCCGAGGTCGGAGGGCTTGAATATGCGCTCATAGTTATTGGTGATGACCTTGAAGTCGCCCGTGAGCGAAATCTCGTCGTAGCCGTCAATGCTGTTCACGATGCCGTAGTCGATGCCAATCTTCTGATACACTTGCTGATATAGCCGCATCTGGTCGAGTGTGGCGGTGCCGAGCAGTTGGCATTGTGGTTTCGACGGGTTGATGATGGGGCCGAGGAGGTTGAAGAAGGTGGGGAAGGGCAATGCCTTGCGTATGGCTCCCACGAATTTCATTGCCTTGGCGAAGAGCTGCGCGTGGAGATAGACGATGCCGCATTCGTTTATGGAGCGGTTGAGCTTGTCTATGTCGTCAGTGAACACCACGCCGTGGTTCTTTATCACGTTTGAGGCTCCGCTCACGCTCGTGGCGGCGTAGTTGCCGTGCTTTGCCACTTTATATCCCGCTCCGGCTATCACGAAACAAGC
>DAINOS010000145.1:0-6582 GCA_036743855.1 Prevotella sp.
CCAGTGGCCTTTGCTGTTTTGAAGTCGATGGCCCATGCGTTACCTTTGACCGTGACATTGGTAAACTTGCCAAAGTCGGAGGAGAAACTCTCGTCAAGGTACGTTCCTGTTGTTGGCTCATCGCCTTTGTTGTCGGTTCCAGGCTGTTCGTAAGGCATGGGTACGTCGGAGCATGCCGCGAAGGAAAGAAGCGCTACGAAGGCAAATGCTAATTTATAAATCGCTTTCATATTTGATGTTGTGTTTTATTCGTGTAAGTGTTTGTGTGTTTGTTGTTGGTCGCGCAAGGCAATGTCGTGCTTTAAGGTTTCACCACGATGTCGCTGGTCTTGCGGATGAGAATTTGCCAAGTGGAGTTGTATCGAGTGGCTATGCCGGTGATGTCGGCCTTCAGCTTCTTCTTGGCATTGCTGTCGTAAGGCAACGTCATGGCAGCGAAATCGGCATAAGTGCTTGTCCTGACAACGACCGTTGAGCCGTAGCCGTCGAGTTCCTGGTTCACGGCGTTGCCTGTGGAAGAGCCTGTGGTGAATGTCGCCTTACCGTCGGCTTGCTTGAACGTGACGTCTTTCAGCGTGACGAGCTTGCCACAGTTGGCGTTCATGAGATTGGAATCCTTGATGGTGTTGAAGTCGATAGGCTGTATGGCTGTCGGGTCGGGTGAGCCTACAATCTTGAAATGTTTAGCCCAGATGTCTTTCTGCATTCTGCCTATGCCGTTGCCGTTGTAGGGAGCGCCAATCTCGGGCATCTTGCGGTAGCCGCCGATGTAAAGTCCCTTGAGGTCGACGAGAATCTCGGAGCCCTCGGCAAGATAGCCGTTGAGCCCACCCTCGTTGATGGCTATGATGATGGCGGCGGTGTTGTCTTGCAGCGTCACCTGCTTGTAGATGTTGCCGCCCACGTCGTTGCCCGTGATGCGTCCCTTTATCATTATGTCTTCGTCTATCTGCTTGTTCTGGTCAGTCGAGGCGAAAACATTGGGGTATTTCGCAATGAGGTCCTTTATCGTGATGACGTTTTGCTCTTTGAGGTCATTGTTGCCATAAGGCGCGCCACCGTTGAAGTCGGGCTCGTCCCAGTCGCCGTTCATGCACGAAGAGAAGAGAGCGCACACAATGGCAAAGAGGAAAAGGTATGTCGTCTTGATATTCATTCTGCTATTCATGATTCTCTCCTTTCTTTAGAATTTATATGTTACGTTGAGCATGCCGTTGATGCCGTTGACGTAGAACTTCTTTGGGTTGTTGATGAAGTTGTAGGTGCGTATTGCCTCTCCGCTGTCATCGTATGACTGGCGGTTTTGCTCCATGCCACCGGTCACGATCTTGCGATTGTTGAGGATGTTGGTGAGCATGAGGTTGATTGACATTTGGTGCTTGCCGATGTATATACTCTTGCCGATGGAGGCGTCGAGCATGAACCCGCCTTTGCCCTTGGCCTGCGATGGCACCTTTGAGATGTCGTGTATTGGCTTGTTGTCTTCGTCGACGATGGTGTTGCCATTCTCGTCCTTGGCGATAGGAAGGTTGGAATAGTAACGGCTGACGGGAGTGTAATAGAGGTATATACGGTCATAGTAGTTGCCTATGAGGTCGATGTACCATCCGTTGGAGTGGTAGGAGAGGTCGATGGAGTAGGCCGACAGAGGCGTTCCGCCCTCACGCATGTTCTTGTTTACCACGATGTCGTCGTAGTACTTGCCGTCGTTGGAAAGCATATAGCGCACGTTGGCGTTGTTGGCGTACTTGGCATCGCTGATGGTGGCAAGCCCCTTGATGTTGAACGAGGAAGTGACCTTGAAGTCGAGGCCGAGCTCCACGCCATAATAATGCTTGTTGATTCCCGAAAGGGATACGTATGAGAAAGAGTTGGCGTTGTCGTAATAGAACATGCTGTACTCCGTGACATCTTGCAGACGCGAGTAGTAGCCTTGGATGTTGGCGTGCAGCCAGCTTGTTTGCAGTTGGTAGCCAATCTCCGCTGACAATATCTTCTCGGTCGAGAGGTCTTTCACGAAGTCGTTGTTGATTTGCGGAGAGGCAAACGCCACGTTAGCCGTAGGGGCCTTCCACTCGTATCCACCTCCAAGGGAGATGGTGTTGCCGCGGCCGGCGTTGATGTTGATGCCAGCCTTCGCGCCACCGTCGAGGAAGTAGGCCGTCTTGCTCTTGCCGTAAGAGTTGTTGGCGGCGAGACCGTTGCGCATCTTTCCATCGCGCTGCAACGACGTGCCGCCGATGCGTCCGCTGAGGAACAAGTTGGCACGGTTGAGGTTGACCTCGTATCCTGTCCATGCTTGCGCGCGGTTCACGAATATGTTGTAGTCGTAGCCGAAGCGGTCGCCTTTCTTCACGAGTTTTGGCGTGCTGCCATCGTTGAGGTCGTAGAACACCTCAGGGGCAGTCTCGGCGTAGGTGCCGATGACGTAATAGTTGGAGTTATGGAAAGTGGATGCTCCCATCAGGTCTTCCATGGTCTGATAGTGCATGCCCTTGTTGGTGCTGAGGTTCACGCCAATGTTGAGCGCGCTCTTCGACGAGAAGTCCTTGTGCAGCGATGACGATAGGCTGAAAGCGAGCTGATCGTCGTGGTAAGCCTGTTGATAATACATGGCGTCAGCGCCCTGTGCCGATGCCATCTTGTTGGAATAATAGAGCTTGTCCCAGTTTATCTGGCGGTTGGCCTTGGAAGCCCTGAAAAAATCGACGGCAGCCTGCCAAGAGTCGAGGGCGGACGGCGTATTGGTATCGCTGTCGTCCTTGTTCCAGACATTATAAAAATAGCTTGGCATGAGACTGTAATAGTCTGGCGCGGGGTTGGTGGCGTTGTTGTAGTTGAGTCGCGTGCTGCTGTACATGGCATACTTGCCAAGCAACGATGTCGTCAGCTTGGTGTTGTCATCGATCTTGAAGTCCCATGTCAGCAATGCCGCGGGAGCGAAGTCGTTGACCACGCGCGAGTTTCGCTTCTTGCCGTCTTGGTATCCCCAGTTGGGGTTATAGTTGTAGTTGTTGGCGAGCCAATACATCTCGTCGGTCGACGCGCTCTGCGTGGCACGCTCGGTTGGGTTGCCCCACGTGACAAGAGAGAGCGAGTGGCGATTAGAGAATGCCTTTTCCACGCCGAGGAAATAGCTCAGCGAGTTGTAGAACGTGCCTTCCACGTAGCCACGGTTTGCCCATCGGTATGACAAGGCAGCCGACCATGCCCATCCGTTGTCATTAAGGCCGGAGTTGTACGAATACATGGCGCGCGCGGTATAGTTGCGGTTGGCTCCGGCAAGCGAGATCTTTTGTCCCACGGGCATTGCCGATGGCCGGAAGTTGTAGTTGTTGCTTCCGCCGAGGGCCGTCATGGAGAAGTTGTTGCCCTCAAAAGGCAGAGACGACTCCATGTTGCGTGTCTGGTTGTTGAGTCCGCCCACGAACGAATAGCGGAAATCGCCACGCTCAATATCATTGGCGGGGTTGCCGTTTATGTACATCTCGTTGTACTTGGCGTTGTAGCCCCTGTACTTGAATCTGACAGGACTCCACCGGTATCCCACCTCATTGGCATAAGCGTTGGTGCCGGAAGAGATGATAGACACGCTTTGCGTCACGTTCTCGTCTTCCCCAAGCTGTGCTTCGGTGAAGGTAAATGCCTGCTCGCCAATGTTGACCGAGTCTCGCTGGGCATATCCTGCGGAGACGGAGCCTAATGCGGCCAGGGCCATGATAAGCTTCTTTTGCATAAATAAAGTATGATGTATTAAATAATGTTGCAAAGATAATAAAAAACGACTTACCAATGGTGGTTTTTTGATTAAGAAATGATGAAATTCCGGAAATTATTCCGATATTTGCATATACAAATAACAAGACATCGTTTAGACAAGATGAAAAAGTATTTTACCGCGTTTTTCTTACTGCTGTTCTTCTGTGTCTCAATAGGCGCGCAGAAGAAGTTTCACGCCTATGCCGTGGGTTTTTACAACCTTGAGAACCTTTTCGACACATGCCATGATGCTGGCAAGAACGATTACCAATTCCTGCCGTCCGGCTCATACAAGTGGAATGGCATGAAGTATTCACACAAGTTGCACAACATGGCGCGTGCCCTTGGCGACATGGGCACTACGATGCTTCCTGGCGTGGGATGCTCAGCCATTGGCGTGTCGGAGGTTGAGAATGACAGATGCCTTGCTGACTTGTGCGCCCAACCTGAGCTCAGCAAACGCGGATACAAGTTCTGTCATGTGGAGGGGCCTGACCATCGCGGAATAGACTGCGCGCTGATTTACAATCCGTCGCTGTTCGCTGTCAAGGCTTTCCGGCTTTATCCTTACGTGCCCACGGAAAAGCAAGACTCGCTGTTCCGTACCCGTGGCTTCTTCGCCGTGAGTGGCGAGATGGCAGGAGAGCACGTGGTGATTATCGTGAATCACTTGCCGAGCCGATTCAATGGCAGCTACTACCGCGAGGTGGGCGCGGCACAAATCAAGGCGTTGAAAGACAGAATATTGAAACTCGACCCCAAGGCAAAGGTCATAGTGATGGGTGACATGAACGATGACCCTACCAACAAGAGCATGCACGAGGCTCTATCAGCCAAGGAAGAGGTTTCCATGGTAGGCAAGGACGATATGTATAACCCTTGGTACAACGTGCTTGCCAAGCAAGGTACTGGCACACTGCAATATCAAGGCTCGTGGAACCTCTTCGACCAGATAATATTGTCGCCGAGTCTTATAAACAAGAACGGGGAAAAGAATTTCACGACGCTGAAATTCTTCAAGAACGAGATTCAGCGCATGCCTTACCTCTTCCAGACGGAAGGCAAATACAAGGGAGGAACCAAGCGTACCACGGCTGGCGGCGTTTGGCTCGATGGCTTCTCTGACCACCTGCCCACTGTGGTGTATCTCGTGAAGGAACAGAGCGATAAAAAAGACAAAGCATTGAAAGAAAGCGTGTTCGCCTTGCCTGATTATACGGAGGCGGAACTCAAGAACATCGCATCGTGTGAGGCTGAACAGAAAGCGAGAGTGGAAAAAGAAAACAATAAGGATTGACACGATGCCAACGCTTGATATAGAAACGCATCCTTTTGAGCCTTTCTTGCCAAAAACGGCACGATTGCTCATGCTCGGCACATTTCCTCCATCGCCTAAGCGTTGGTGCATGGACTGGTATTATCCCAACTATACCAACGACATGTGGCGCATCATGGGCTTGTGCTTCTTTGGCGACAAGCTTCATTTCGTGGATGAGGCCAACAAGACATATCGCCTCGATGACCTGAAGTCGTTTCTCGCGGAAAGAGGTATTGCCATTTTCGACACCTGCCTGAGGGTTAGGCGTACCAAGGGAACGGCATCTGACAAGGATTTGGAGGTCGTGGAGCAAGCCGACCTTGACGGCATGCTCACGTCGCTGCCACAATGTCGTGGCGTGCTCACGGCAGGCAGGCTTGCCACAAAAATCTTCATGGACCATTATGGCATATGGGACGAGGCCAAGCATTTGAAAATGGGTGACCATGTGGATTTCACGTTTTATGGCAGGCGAATAAGCCTCTACAGACAACCAAGCTCAAGCAGGGCCTATCCCATGAAGCTTGAAGACAAGGCAACTTACTATAAAAGGATGTTTAAGGAGCTGGATATTTTATAAGTACAGAATAAGAAACAAGATAAAGAAATGAAACCAACAATTATCGGTATTGCCGGAGGCACTGGTTCGGGCAAAACCACAGTAGTGAAGAAAATAGTGGAGTCGCTTCCTCCCGACCATGTGGCCGTGGTGCCACTCGACTCTTATTATAACGATACGACGGGCCTTACTGACGAGGAGCGTAAGGCGATAAACTTTGACCATCCCGACGCTTTCGACTGGAAGCTACTCATCAAGCAAGTTCATGAACTCGCCAATGGCATGGCCATTGAGCAACCTACCTATTCGTACATCCTCAGCAACAGGTTGCCGGAGACCATCCATGTGGAGCCTAAGCCTGTCATAATAATTGAGGGCATCATGACATTGCTAAACAAGCGCTTGCGCGACATGATGGACTTGAAGATTTTTGTCGATTGCGATTCTGACGAGCGTCTCATACGCAACATCCAGCGCGACACTATCGACAGGGGACGTACCGTGTCAATGGTCGTGGATCGCTATTTGAAGGTGTTGAAGCCCATGCATGAGCAGTTTATCGAACCCACGAAGCGCTTTGCCGATGTCATCATCCCGGAAGGTGGGGAAAACTTGAAGGGCATCGGCATGCTGACAGATTATATCAAGACGCTCATTCCTGCGACTTCTCTTCTTTGATTTCTTCCGCGGTGGCTTCATTGGTGCCGTTGGCATTGCCCATCTGCTTGCGGCACTGATGTATCTTGATGGAGTCTATGAGGTCAATGACTCCATAGACCATGATGCACCAGCCAAGGACAAGCAATGGGGCACTGGCTATGAACGATGGCTTGACCACGGCGACAAGGCCGACAAGCAACACCAAGGTCGGGAATATCCACCAAACAATGCCTATCTGCGCGAAGCGACGGGCAACGGTGAGGTTGAAGAACTGGGTGAGCGCGCC
>DAINOS010000146.1:0-6571 GCA_036743855.1 Prevotella sp.
TGCCAAAGGGCATCATTCTCACGCCACACCCCAAGGAGTTTGACCGCCTCATGGGCAGCGCGAGCGCGAGCTCTTACGACCGCTTGATGCGTGCGCGCCAGATGGCGGCGCGCATACATGGATACATCATCCTCAAAGGCCATTATTCCGCCTTGTGCCTGCCCGACGGCACGGTCTTGTTCAACCCCACGGGCAACAGCGGCATGGCTACGGCGGGCAGCGGCGACGTGCTCACGGGCATCATCACCGCGCTCCTCGCCCGAGGCTACGACCAAGTGGACGCTTGCACCATCGGCATGTACATTCATGGCCTTGCCGGGGATCTCGCCGCCAAGGAACTCGGCAAGGAGAGCCTCATGGCGAGCGACATCATCAATTATCTGCCAAAGGCTTTCAAGAGATTGGAATGAAGCTTATACGTACAAATAATATGAAGAATCATGCACTTCGCGGCTTGTTGGCCGCCATATCTTTCGTCACGCTCTCCGCTTCGGCACATAGCGTGGAGGGTACAAGTTATATGCTCCCGAAAAACGGCTTGCGGTTCACCGTCAAGGTGGAGAAGAAGCAATACACCCCAGGCGACTTCTGCCAGTACTCAGAGCGGTTCATGAAGGAGAAGGTGTCGCAGAAGCCCACGACGACTTACCGCATCTTGGGTATCGACATCGACAAGACCGCCATTCCCGACACTTCACGTCAGTTCACGCTCATCATGGACAAGCGACGCTCCATCGACCACGTGTCGTTGACGCATGGCGGCCAGCTCCTTGCCATCAACACCGATGCCACGCAGCCAGCGTTGCCGGAGCGCGTGTTCAAGCCCGCGCCCAAGCCGAAGCGTCTCACCCCATCCGACTTCATGACCGAGGACATTCTCTCGGCTGGCTCCACGGCGAAGATGGCTGAGCTGTCGGCAAAGGAGATATACGACATACGTGACAGCCGCAACTCGCTCAGCCGCGGCGAAGCCGACAACCTGCCGAAAGACGGCGCGCAGCTCAAGCTGATGTACGACAACATGAACAGGCAGGAGAGCGCGCTCCGTCAGCTCTTCGAGGGCTATACGCAGACCGACACCACGTGGACGCAAATCAATTTCGTGCCCCAGCGTGAGGGTCGCACGGTGCTCTTCCGCTTCTCATCCCACTTCGGTCTCGTGGATGCCGATGACCTCAGTGGCGAGCCTTATGAGTTGACCATCGTCGATGAGCACACCGCCACCGACCCCATGGCAGACCCTGCCGAGAAGAAGAAGGACGACAAGGCCGACATTGGTCTTCGCTCTTGCTTGCCTTCCAAGGTCAAGGCCACGCTCACCACTGGCAACACCACCGTTGCCACCTATGAGACAACCATGGCGCAATTCGGGTTCGTGCAGTCGCTCAGTGGCGACCTCTTCGGCAAGAAGCAGTCGGCGCAGGTGGTTTTCGACCCCATGACGGGAAACGTGAGGAGCATCAAGTCGATTGACTTGAAATAATATTTCCGTGTTCTCGGTGCCTTATTTTACCACGAGAACACGTTAAAGCATAAATGCTTGAAAAACAAGCAGTTCGGCATTCAAGCGTAAAGGCGTTGGCTTTCAAGTGTAAAGCCAACGCCTTTTAAGTGTAAAGCCGCCGCGATTCAAGCGTAAAGGCGACGCGATTCAAGCGTAAAGGCGACGCGATTTCGGCGACAAGGCGAAACGCTTGAAAAATCAATTGGTTGCAATCGCAATATATTATCTTCCACATATCTCGCTTCACACGGATTAAAAGGATTTTAAAGATGTCGGCTTCGCCGATTACGCATACCATGCCATGCGGGGATGTGCACAGACCAGCCCTGGTACATCATTTGTTAACCTCCGCGTAGCAGCTTGCTGCGTAGCAATCTTTAAAATCATTTAAATCCGTGTGAAGAATCCACAAGAAGATAGTCGTTACCCGCAGTGGAAAAACTTCTTCACGAGTATGCCTATCTCGCGCCTGTCGTCGGCGATGTCGTGGCGCAGCGTGCGGTCGTTGTACGACTTCAACTCCTTCACTATGCCGTTTATCATGTGCGGCGAGAAGATGTGGCTCGCCTCATAAATGGCTCGCTGCTTCACAAGGCAGTCTGCCGACGCGTCGCAAGAGTCGGGCAGGTGGTCGAGTTGCGCGAGCCTCTCGGCGTGAGCTGGGTCGTTGATGTCGCCATCCACGAAAGAGCGCTCAGCCACCTCAAGGGCGTTGTTCATCTCGAACCCGTGGCGGCACGCCACGCACAGCGCGGCAATGTATTGGTACACGTCTGCCGAGCCGTCGCCGGAGCGTATCTCGAAGGTCTGCTTCACGCTTCCTCGCTCCTCGTAGGGCACCTCCCTTTCCAGTGGGTTGGCAATGTGGCTCATGTCCACGCCCGATGTCCAACCCAGTGGCACCCTGACAAGGGCGGAGCGGTTGCTCATGCCCCAGCAGATGTTGGTCGGCGCCTCTTGATGTGGCACGAGTCGGAAATAGCTCGTCGGAATCTTGTTGCCAAATGCCGTCAGGCTCGGCGCGAGATCCATGCATCCGGCTATGGCCTTGCGCGCGTTGTCGTTGAGCTTGCCGTGAGTGAGCAGCATATTGCGACCATCCTTCATGAGCCTCATGTGGATGTGCAGGCCTGAGCCCGCCTTGCCCGTGGTGATCTTCGGCGCGAAGGTCACATTGAGCCCCTCTCTCCAGGCGAGGTTGCGAATGACCCATTTGGCTATCAGCAGCTCGTCGGCGGCCTGTGTAGCCGGCACTGGCAGGAACTCTATCTCGTTTTGCTCATAGAGCAAGCCCCCGAGCTCGAAGTTGCCGACTTCGGAGTGCCCGTATTTGATGTGGCCGCCCGCCTTGGCGATATAGTCCATGCATTTCTGTCGGAACTCGCCCATCTTGGCGTAAGGCGCGCTCTCGTGATAGCCGTGCTGGTCGCGCGCCTTGTAGTTTTCGTCGGCCTCCTTTATGACATAATATTCCAGCTCGCCCATGGCCTCAAACTCCATGCCCGTGGTGGCCTTGAAGGTCTCCACCGCCTTGCGGAGCGTGTGCTCCGGCGACGACTCCAAGGGCTGGCCGTTCTTGTTGAAGAAGGAGCAGAGCATGCACAGCGTTGGCTCCTCGCTGAAGGGGTCGACGAATGCCGTGGAGAAGCGTGGCAGCACATAGAGATCGCTGCTCGCGGCCTCGATAAACGAGAAGAGGCTCGAACCGTCGACGCGCTCGCCGCACGTGAGGATGGTTTGCAGGTAGTCGATGTCGGACAGCACGAAGTTGAGCGTCTTCACCCTGCCGTCGCCACCGGGGTACATGAAGTTGACACGGCGGATGTTGTTCTTCCTCACAAAGCGCACTATGTCCTCGCGCTTTATTTCCTCGGGAGCCATTTGCAGTTGGTCTATCACCGTGTTGGCGTTGAAAATCAATTGGTTGTTGTTCATGGCAGATAGTTGTTATTTATTGGTTGAATGTAGATTCCGGTTTGTCCTTCCGCAAAAATAGTAATTATATTGCAAACATATCCATTTATCCCCGACTTTTTTGAGGATTATATTTGCCGTAAATTTGACTATATCGTTTTTTAGCATTAACTTTGTGGTATAAGATTAATTCAAACGAAACGACTATGGTACAGAATGTCAAGGAAGTCCCCTACGGAGTCTCCGATTTTCGGACAATGGTGGAGCAGAACCTATACTATGTGGACAAGACCATGTACATCCCGGAGCTGGAGAAACAGGCTCGGTACATCATCTTCATCCGTCCGAGGCGTTTCGGCAAGAGCGTCTTCTTGGGCATGCTGCATTCTTATTATGACTGCCGCACGAAAGACAAGTTTGAGCAGTGGTTTGGCAACCTCTGGATAGGCAAGCATCCAACGCCCTCTCGTGGCAGGTACCAGGTGCTGTTCCTCGACTTCTCCATGGTTGGGGGCAACATAGACGAATTGGAGGAAAAGTTCAACTTCTATTTGGGTGTGCAACTGGACGGATTTGTCCGTTACTATGATGAGTATTATTCTGACTCGATCAAGCAGAGCGTCTATGCCGCAAAGGACGCGGGCGGTAAACTCGCTATTATCCAGAATGAGGCGAAAGCCAAGGGCTATCCCCTCTACCTTATTATAGACGAATATGACAACTTCACCAACACCGTGCTCAACGAGCGTGGCGAGAAGGTGTATTGGGCGATGACTCACGCTGAGGGCTTCTATCGTGACATCTTCAAGAAGTTCAAGGGCACTTTCGAGCGCATTTTCATCACGGGCGTGAGTCCCGTGACACTCGACGACGTGACAAGCGGATTCAACATAGGGTGGCACATTTCCACCAAGCCGGAGTTCAACCAGATGCTTGGCTTCTCCACGGAAGATGTATATGACATCTTCAATTATTACAAGAGCACGGGCGAGGTGCGCCCCGACTGCGACGTGGACGCGGTGGTCAAAGAGATGAAACCGTGGTACGACAACTATTGCTTCTCTGAAGATGCCTTCTTCACTCAGAGCAAGGTGTTCAACTGCGACATGGTGATTTATTACCTGCGCAACTACATGAGCTACGGAAGGTCGCCCAAAGAGATGATAGATCCCAACACGAAGACCGACTACAACAAGATGAAGAAGCTGCTGCAGCTCGACACGATGGACGGCGACCGCAAGGGCGTGATACGCACCATCGCCGAGAAGGGCGAGATTGCTGCCCAGCTCTTCACCACGTTCCCCGCTCACGACATCACCGACCCCGAGGTGTTCCCGAGCTTACTGTTCTATTATGGTATGCTGACCATCAAGGGCATATTGGGCAGCCAGATTATATTGGGCATTCCCAACAACAACGTGCTCAAGCAGTATTACGGTTTCCTGCGCGACGAATATCAAGAAGTGAGGCATATCAACACAAGCGACCTCATCACGATGTACACCTATATGGCCTTCGACGGCAAGTGGCGTGAGGTGTTGGAGCACATGGCAGATGCCTATGAGAAAGTGTCGTCGGTGCGCGACGGCATAGAGGCTGAGCGCAATTTGCAGGGATTCTTCATGGCTTACCTTAGCTTGGATCCTTATTACTACACCGCGCCAGAGTTGGAACTCAACCACGGCTACTGCGACTTCTTCCTCCTGCCCGACCTTACCCATTACCCCACCAAGCACAGTTATATCCTTGAGTTGAAACTCTTGCCCAAGCGTGAGAAAGGCGAGGATAAAGACCACTATGCGGCGAGGGTAGAGAAACAATGGCAGGATGCCGAAAGGCAAATCAACCACTATGCCGAAGCCCCGAGAGTGGAAGCCCTGCGCCAAGGCACAACGCTGCACAAGATCATCATGCAGTTTGATGGTTGGAAGTTGTGGAGGATGGACGAGGTGTGAGCTGACTCCAATTGTGTAAATTCAAAATGGTTTCTTATCTAAAAATGAAAAGATTTTTTGTTTTTTTTCTTCAATGTATAACATCATTACAGTTGCAAGCCTTTCATTATAGGCCGGAATTAGATGATGATGGGGGCTTTTTTATAGTTACAGGAGATGATGCCAAACAAGGTTTGTTTATGCTTATAGGTGGTATCGTAGTTATGGTAATTTCATATTCGTTAGCTTCCTTCATAGAAAAAAAATGTGGAGAACCTTTAAATGGATTATTAAAAGTCATATATAATGTGGCGTTAATGGTAGGATGGGTTTCAACCATTTTCGTTATTGGTACTGCTTTTTTTATATGGTGGATTTGCTTGATAGCTTTTATTATTATTATTATTTGTGTCGCATTATACAAACATTATAAAGGGGAAGACTAACCTAAGTTGTCCACAAGAAGTACGAATATTATTATATTTGACATTTTATTATTGCTGTCTGCAAAATCGTTTCCTTTTTAAAAAAAGTTTAGCAGACAACAATGCTTTTTTCTATGTTTTTCCACGTTGTCTTTGTTAGCCAAGTTTGACAATACTTAACCGTTCATTTAGCTTTTGTTAGTCTTTTAATTGCTATCTTTGCACAGTTCATGATAACAACTAAGGCATATGAAACATACGTTAGGTCAGTCGTGACAAAACCATCATATATATACTTAAAACAACAACCTTTAAAGCAATGAAAAAGAAATGTTTCTATGTACACTCCCTTAGGAGAGTATGCTTGACGGGTGCGCTCGTGTTGTCGGCGGCTGTAGCCAGCGCACAGAGCACCGTGGTCAAAGGTACTGTGAAGGATGCTGCTGGCGAGCCAGTGATTGGTGCCACCATCAAAGTACAAGGAGACTCAAAGAGTGCCGCCGTCACCGACATCGACGGAAACTACACCATCACCCTGCCTTCGTCTAAGGCAAAGATCGAGGTGTCCTACCTCGGAGCCAAGACACAGATTATCCCTGTGGATGGAAAGAACCTTATCAACGTGACCCTTCAAGACGAGAGCCAGGCCATCGACGAAGTGGTCGTCACCGCCCTCGGCATCAAGCGTCAGGCGCGTTCGCTTGGCTATTCCACGACCAAGGTCGGTGGCGACGAGTTTCAGCTCGCCCGTGACCCTAACGTGGGTAACGCCCTCTCCGGCAAGATTGCCGGTG
>DAINOS010000147.1:0-6449 GCA_036743855.1 Prevotella sp.
TCTATGATGCCAGCCGTGGTGCCATGCTCGTTGAACTTATGGTGAGCCATGAGATGGTTCTTTATGTCATAATGCTTCAATAGGATGCCTGAAGTGCGGGTATCCTCTGCAAGCACGAGGTCTGCCTCCTTGAGAATGCGAAGGGCGCGGAGCGTAATGTCCTCCATGTTGCCCACTGGTGTCGGAACGATGTATAATGTACCCATAATTGGAACAAAAATAGGTAATATTTTTTAATGTGACAAGGTTTTGGAAAAATCTTTGCAATTTTTAAGAAGCTCCTTCAAATTATATTGTTTACCTTTGCACGCATGATTGACAATCTCGTGGGGGAGATCCACCGCCCCGGCAGAATAGAGGTGGTTTGTGGATCCATGTTCTCAGGCAAGACCGAGGAGCTCATTCGCCGATTGAAACGCGCGCGGATAGCTCGTCAGCAGGTCATGATTTTCAAACCCGCCGTTGACACTCGTTATTCCGAGGAGAAAGTGGTGAGCCATGACCACAACTCAATAGGTTCAACGCCAGTGGCTGATTCCAATGCCATGATGAAAGCCGCAAAAGGCTATGATGTGATTGGTATTGATGAGGCCCAATTCTTTGATGATGGCATTGTCAATGTTTGCAATCAACTCGCTTACAATGGTATGCGGGTCATCGTGGCTGGTCTTGACATGGATTATCTTGGCAAGCCTTTTGGACCCATGCCCAAACTTCTATCCATTGCCGACGAGGTGACCAAGGTTCACGCCATTTGTGTCAAGTGCGGCTCATTGGCTTACGCAAGCCATCGCCTCGTGAAAAACAATGCTCAAGTCATGCTCGGCGAGAAAGAAGAATACGAGCCACTCTGCCGCGATTGCTTCAAGCGAGCCATCGAGGAGGACGAACGCAACGCCCGATCAAAGAACCTCTTTGAATAATATTCCAACCTTTTTCTTGCTTGGCTCACTGAAATAATGTAATTTTGCAGAAAACAAGACAAAAATAGTAAATAACAGAACAAGAAGAGTGTATTTCTGACCACACTCAGAGCAATATACACTGTCATAGAGAATACAGTAAAACACACATATTTTATTATGGGATTATTAACAAGAAAGACAGCTCTCATTACAGGAGCAGCACGTGGCATTGGCAAGGCCATTGCCCTTAAGTTTGCCAAGGAAGGCGCCAACATCGCTTTCACCGACTTGTTTATTGATGAGGAGCATGGCGGTCTCCAGACCGAACGCGACATTCAGGCTCTTGGCGTGAAGGCAAAGGGATATGCAAGCAACGCAGCCGACTTCGCCCAGACAGCTGATGTCGTGGCAAAGGTAAAGGAAGAGTTTGGCTCTATCGACATTCTTGTCAACAACGCTGGCATAACAAAGGATGGCTTGATGCTCCGCATGACTGAGCAACAATGGGATGCCGTCATCAACGTAAACCTCAAGTCTGCGTTCAACTTCATCCACGCTTGCGTGCCTGTGATGATGCGTCAACGCTGTGGTTCCATCATCAACATGTCGAGTGTTGTTGGTGTTCACGGCAACGCAGGACAGTGCAACTATGCCGCTTCGAAGGCTGGCCTTATCGCACTCGCCAAGAGCATCGGTCAGGAGATGGGCTCAAAGGGCATTCGCGCAAACGCCATCGCTCCTGGATTCATCGATACAGCCATGACACAGGCTCTTCCAGATGACATCCGCAAGGCTTGGATCAAGAACATTCCATTGCGTCGCGCCGGAACGGTTGACGACATTGCCAACACGGCTCTTTATCTCGCTTCAGATCTCTCAAGCTACATCTCTGGTCAGGTAATCCAGGTTGATGGCGGTATGAATATGTAATGAAGCCAGTTTACGAAGACAATCATATCATAATCGTCTATAAGGAAAGTGGCGAAATCGTTCAAGGCGACAAGACCGGCGACAAGCCACTCTCCGAGACGGTGAAGGAATATATCAAGGCGAAGTATCACAAGCCGGGAAATGTTTTTCTCGGCGTGGTGCATCGCCTTGATCGTCCTGTATCGGGCCTGGTGGTCTTTGCCCGCACGTCAAAGGCCTTGTCGCGCCTCAACGACATGTTTCGCAAGGGCGAGGTTCACAAGACCTATTGGGCGATAACCCATGAGATGCCGCCTCAGCAAGAAGGCACGTTGACAAACTGGTTGACACGCAACGAGAAACAAAACAAGAGCTACGCCTACGACCATGAGGTTCCAGGAGCAAAGAAAGCCATATTGCACTATCGAGTGATAGCCAACAGCGACAACTACCACCTCTTGGAGGTAAGGTTGATGACCGGGCGTCACCACCAGATACGTTGCCAGCTCGCTTCAATGGGTTGTCCCATCAAGGGCGACTTGAAATATGGCGCACGTCGTTCCAACCCAGACGGCAGCATATCCCTGCTCTCTCATGAGGTGGAGTTCGTACACCCTGTATCAAAAGAGACCATCCATGTGGTTTCGCCATTGCCAGAAGACAAACTTTGGTCCGCGTTCAAGCTCCACGAAAAATAAAAACGTCATGACAGAAAACACATACCCTCGCGACTTTGAGGCATATTGGGAGAAACACAAGGCCGATTTGATTGGGAAAGCGCCACGCGCTCTCAAGGAAGAGCGCGAAAACAACGGCAAGATGAACACCGCCGGCGACTGGCTGCTGTTTGCCCTGCCTGTCATAGTCATCATTGGGTTCACCAATACCGACTTCATCAAGAATGAGCTGTTCAGGTTTGTCGTGGCACTTGTCATTGGCATGGCGTGTTTTGTCGTCACTGTCTATATCAAGCCTTACGTCACGGGCAAGCGAAGCATCGTTGACATAGACGCGGACATCAAAGACTATTTCTACAGCGTTTACAAGGAAAAGCGCTCTGAAGGCTCACGTTCTTAGTGAGCCTTTTTATTTTAAATGATGTCACACGTCCATCAAGTCGCTCATTATGCGATTGCTTATGTTTATGCCTTCACGGGTCAGGTGGAGATGCCCATCATCCACTGACATAAGACCGCGAGCCACATACGCTTTGGCGTTGTCAAGCAGGAAGGCACGGTGACTGCTGTCAAGCCTGTCGAGGCAAATGCCCTCGCGAGTGCGCAAGGCTGTCGTCACGATGTCATCGTAGTGGGTATCGCTGTCTATTTTCTCTTCCTCGTAAGGCAAGTTGCCGTGCTCGATGGCATCCATATACATTATTATATCGTCAGGATTCCAATGGCGTGTCATCTCATAATAGGAATGCGCCCCGGCGCCGATGCCAATATAGGGTACGTCGTGCCAATAGCTTGTATTGTGCCTGCTGCGCCACTTGCTCACCCCTGCACCGTCAAGGCGCGCGAAATTGCTTATCTCATAGTGCTCATACCCTGCGGTCTCCAGCGTGTCGATAAGCTCAGAGTACATTCTTAGGCTCAATTCCTCGTCTATCTCTTTCACCTTGCCTTGCTCAAGCATACGGTAGAGCGGAGTGCCCTCCTCAAACATCAACCCATAGGCGGAGAGGTGTTCCGGCGCGAGTGACAAGGCGTGGGCAACATCTGCTTTCCAATCATCAAGTGTCTCATTGGGGAAACCAAACATCAGGTCAATGCTTATGTTGTCGATGCCATCGCGTCGAAGCGTGTCCACCGCCAGGTCGACCTCCCTTGCCGAGTGCCGCCGACGCAAAAACCGCAACCGCTCGTCGGAAAACGTCTGGGCGCCCATGCTTACCCTGTTCACTGGCAGGTTATCGAGCATTCCTCGGCGAATATCGTCGGGGTTGCATTCCATCGTGACCTCTGCGTTTGGAGCCACATCATATACATTATATATAGATGTGAAAAGCTGGAGAAGCTCGTCGTGGGTCAACTGGCTTGGCGTGCCGCCTCCAAGATAGATGGTGGAGACTCTTGGCTTGAATGGCAACATCCGCATTTCCTGGCAAAGCGCGTCGACATATCGCTGACGAAGCCGCAACGCCGTGGTGGAATAGAAACCACAATAGACACATCGCGAAGCGCAAAAAGGAATGTGGACATAAAGACCGGCGGAAGATGACATATCGCTCAAACTATGTTGTTTTTTCTATATTTGAACACGAAATTACTAATTTCTTTTAAAATATCGCACAATTCCGTTTTTTTTCTTTGAACTTGTTGTTTTTTTTCCTAACTTTATCAATGGTTTAAGAAATAAACCGATAGAAGAAACCAAGACTAACTTTAAAACACTTTTGATATGCGAGTTTATCAAACCAACGAAATTAAGAACATCGCGCTCATTGGCGCCAAAGGTAGCGGCAAGACCACGCTTGCCGAAAGTATGTTGTACGAAGCTGGAGTGATCAAGCGTCGTGGTAGCGTTGAGGCTAAGAACACTGTCTCCGACTTCATGCCCGTGGAGCTCAACCTTGGCTACTCGGTGTTTCCCACTGTTTTCCATGCTGAGTGGAACAACAAGAAACTCAATATCATAGACTGCCCTGGATCCGACGACTTCGTGGGTGGAGCAATCACGGCCCTTAACGTCACCGATCAGGCGCTGATTCTCATCAACGGTCAGTATGGTCCTGAGGTAGGCACGCAAAACAATTTCCGCTACACCGAGAAATTGAAGAAGCCCGTAATCTTCCTCATCAACCAGTTGGACTCCGACAAGTGCGACTTCGACAACCTCATCACGCAGATGCAGGAAATTTATGGCAACAAGTGCGTGCAGATTCAATACCCGCTTGAGACTGGTCCTAACTTCCACAGCCTCGTCGACGTGCTCATAATGAAGAAACTCTCGTGGGGGCCCGATGGCGGAGAGCCAAAGCGTGAAGACATACCCGCCGAGGAGATGGAGAAGGCTGGAGAGTTGCACCGCGCCTTGGTGGAAGCCGCTGCCGAGAACGACGACACGCTGATGGAAAAATTCTTCGAGGACGAGAACTCGCTAACCGAAGACGAACTGCGCTTGGGCATACGCAAGGGTTTGATAAACCGCGACATGTTCCCTATCTTCTGTGTCGACGCTCACAAGGACATGGGCGTGCAGCGACTGATGGAGTTTCTCGGCAACGTGGTGCCATTCGTCAGCGACATGCCAGCCTACCGCGACACACGTGGCGAGGAGGTGCCCGCCGACGCCAACGGACCAGAGAGTCTCTACTTCTTCAAGACCAGCATGGAACCTCACATTGGCGAGGTGAGCTATTTCAAGGTGATGAGCGGTAAGGTGAAAGCCGGCAACGACCTCACCAACGCCGACCGTGGCTCGAAGGAGCGTCTCGGACAGATTTACGCTTGCGCCGGCAGCAACCGCATACCCGTGGACGAGATGCAGGCGGGCGACATTGGCTGCACCGTGAAGCTGAAAGACGTGAAGACCGGAAACACTCTTGACGGCAAGGACTTTGACAGCGTGAAGTTCGACTTCGTGAAGTATCCTCGCCCGAAATACTCGCGCGCTATCAAGGCCAAGAACCCACAAGACATGGAGAAGGTGATGGCGGCATTGCTCAAGATGAGGCAGGAAGACCCGACGTGGGTAGTGGAGCAAAGCAAGGAGTTGCGCCAGACCATCGTCCACGGTCAAGGCGAGTTCCACCTGCGCGTGCTGAAATGGCGCTTGGAAAACAACGAGAAGTTGCAGGTGGAATATGAGGAGCCACGCGTGCCTTATCGCGAGACCATCACCAAGAAGGCCCAGGCAAGCTATCGCCACAAGAAGCAGAGCGGTGGCGCCGGACAGTTTGGCGAGGTGGCACTCATCGTTGAGCCTTACGCCGAAGGCATGCCTGACCCAGTGAGCTACAAGTTCAATGGCCAGGAGTTCAAGATGAACATCAAGTCTAAAGAGGAGAAAGACCTGCCATGGGGCGGCAAGCTGCAGTTTATCAATTCCGTCGTTGGTGGCGCCATAGACCTCAGGTTCATGCCTGCCATCCTCAAGGGCGTGATGGACTGCATGGAGCGCGGTCCATTGACGGGCAGCTACGCTCGCGACGTGCGCGTCGTGGTCTACGACGGAAAGATGCACCCAGTCGACTCAAACGAACTTTCCTTCACCTTGGCTGCACGCCACGCTTTCTCAGAGGCGTTCAAGACTGCAGGTCCGAAGATTCTTGAGCCTATCTACGACTTGGAGGTTTACGTGCCATCCGATTACATGGGCGACGTGATGAGCGACTTGCAAGGCAGGCGCGCCATCATCATGGGCATGGACGCTGAGGCTGGCTATCAGAAGCTCACGGCCAAGATTCCTTTGAAGGAACTATCCAACTACAGTGTCGCTCTCAGTTCTCTCACGGGCGGCAGGGCATCGTTCAACGCCAAGTTCGCAAGCTACGAGCTCGTGCCTAACGACATACAAACCAAGCTCATTGCGGCTCACGAGGCTGAGCAAAAGGAGGAAGAGTAAAATCAACACATTAATCGAGTAGGAGGAAAACGAAGTGGTTTTTCTCCTACTTTCGTTTTCCGACCT